>JBAXYP010000017.1:0-13504 GCA_041670725.1 Sphaerochaetaceae bacterium | reverse complement strand
TCGCATAACATTCCGTCGTCGAATTGCAAAGGATCCTCACGCCCAGAATGTCGAAGATCTCGTCGATCTCCTTCTTTCGTTTTTTCATTTTCATGTAGACGGAATAAGCGTGTTTGACTCGGCTGGAAACGATTATATCAGATATTTGGGCCTCGCTGCATGCACGGTAGATGGATTTTTCCACGCGTCCGAGATAAGCCGTCTGTTCGCCTTTTTTCCCCATCAGATAATCCTGGATAAACTGGTATACGTCAGGCTTCAACGTTTTCAACGAGAGATCCTCAAGCTCGTCTTTCAACCAAGAGATGCCAAGTCGGTCTGCGAGCGGGGCGTAAATATCGAGACATTCTTGGGCGATCTCCCTTGCGCGTTCCGGCTTGAGATGCTGGAGGGTACGCATGTTATGAAGTTTGTCAGCGAGTTTGATGATGATGACCCTGATGTCCTTGCTCATTGCGAAGAACATTTTTCTGATGGTCTCCGCCTCGGCTGCACCCTTGTTCATCGTTTTCAACGCCCCGATCTTCGTCACGCCTTCCACCATGTCGGCCACCGGCTTGCCGAACAAATTCTCGATATCCTCGTATGAGGTCGAAGTATCCTCTATGGTGTCGTGAAGAAGTCCAGCGCAAATGGTGTCTGCATCCATTTTCAATTTGACGAGAATCTCTCCAACGGCCAGCGGATGGATCAGGTAAGGTTCCCCGCTCGCCCGTTTCTGGTTGGCGTGCTTTTCCGCCGCGAACGTGGCCGCGGCCAAGATCTTTTCTTGGTCTTCTTTGGGATATTTGAATGCTTTCTGGATAAATCGTTCGATCAACTGGTCGTACATGAAAGCTCTCCCCGTGCGATGCGTTCTTGGCCCGAAAGGTCTTTTTCACTGTATACATTAACAAATCCGTTGGCAAGTAGAAGTTGCTTCACTGTCACGATTTGCCGGTCATCGCACTCGATGAAAAGCTTGCTTTTCGCTTCCAAATACCTTCTGGCTTGGGTAATCAGACGCCGAATGATGGAAAGGCCGTCATTTCCCCGTCCATCCAAGGCGAGAAGCGGTTCCTTTCGTACTTGCTCGTCAGCTTCCGTAATCCATTGGCTCGATAAGTACGGAGGATTGGAGACAATGATGTCGAACGTACCGGTAATATGGGAAAACAAATCGCTTTGCACAATGGTGAACGGCATTTTGCACAGCCGTTCCGCATTTTCTTTTGCGACACATAATGCATCCTCGCTGATGTCTGCCAATGTTACGGGGCATCCGAGAAGCAGGGAAAGCGTGATGCCGACGCATCCGCTTCCCGTACATAGATCGAGTAGGCGGAGCGACGGGGACGGACGGACGGTTTTCCTTACCGTCTCCACGAGGGTTTCCGTATCGGCTCGAGGGATAAGAACCCGCCGGTCGACAAGAAAATCCAATCCGTAGAATTCTCTGTGTCCAAGAATGTACGCCATCGGGGTATATCCAAGGCGTTCGGAGAGCAATCCTTTGAGAGCTTTTTCTTCTTCTGCGGTGAGAAGCCTGTCCCGTTTCGTCACAAGTTCCGTCGGGGAGAGGGATGTGGCCCGCTCCACCAGCAGTTTCGCCTCGAGATCCGCCGTCGGCGTGATGGCTGCGTCCGCGAGCGCACACCTGACAAAGCGTATTGCCTCCCAGGTATGCATTGTCATATCAGACGTCCTTCAGAGCTGCTTCCCCGGCTGCGATCTTCAGCGGGTCGATGACGAGATCGAGATTGCCCGCCATAATCTGGTCAAGTTTATAGAGGGTAAGATCGATACGATGGTCCGTCAGCCGGTTTTGCGGGAAATTGTAGGTACGGATACGTTCCGACCTGTCTCCGCTCCCGACCATACTTTTTCTGGCTGCGGCGCGTTCCGCATTTTTTCTCGATTCCTCGAGATCAAACAAACGGGCCCTGAGTACCCGCATCGCCTTGTTCTTGTTCTTCAATTGGCTTTTTTCGTCTTGCTGGATGACGACCAATCCCGTAGGGATATGAGTGATACGTACGGCGCTGTCGGTTGTATTGACGCATTGCCCCCCGTGTCCTCCCGCACGCATGACATCGATGCGGATATCCTCATCCCGGATGACGACGTCCGTTTCTTCCGCTTCCGGCAATACCGCGACCGACGCAGCGGAAGTATGGATTCTTCCGCCGTTTTCCGTGATGGGGACGCGCTGGACGCGGTGGACGCCGCTTTCCCAACGAAGGGATCCGTATACATCCTTCCCGCTGATGGAGACGATGATTTCCTTGTAACCGCCAAGATTGATTTGGTTGGAACTGAGGATTTCCATCTTCCATCCCTTTATTTCCGCATAGCGTTTATACATGTCGAAAAGATCGGCGGCAAACAATGCAGCTTCGTCTCCTCCCGTTCCCGCCCTGATTTCCATGATGATGTTCTTTCCTTCAAGCGGATCCGGCGGGATCAACATTATTTTCGCTTCTTCATCGCAAGCTTCACGTTTTTGGGAAAGCTTTGCAAGTTCCTCTTTTGCCAAAACGATCATTTCAGGATCATTTTCGGAACGAAGGAGAACCTCTGTGTCGCGTATCTGAGCCTCCAACGATTCCAGTTCGGTCAATTTTTCTACGATGGGGGCAAGGTGGCCGCGCTCCTGCATCAGAGATTTGTACACGGACATATCGCTCGTCACATCTGATCGCGAGAGTTTCCCATCCAGTTCCTCGAGTTGCTTCCTGAATTCCGACAATTTCTCCAGCATGTTTCCAAGTATAGTAAAAAGAATGGCGATACATCAACAAGGTACTGATTGACGTGATTCCGTTACAGATCATCGAATTGCGTAAAAGATATTTGTTGTTTACATACCAACAATCTTGTTGTACAATGGCAAGAACTATGTAACACACACAAGGAGAGAAAGTAATGTTATCCCCCTGCGATTCGCTGGAATCAACGATAAATGCTACAGGAAAGTTGATTGGCAGATTTTTTGGTTTTTGCATGTGGAAAAGCAATATGACGTTCGCCGACCTCAGCGAGGCGTGCAGAATCTCAGAGCGCACGCTGAAGGGATATGTGAAAGAGAAGCGGTTAGGAAATTTTTATCCGTTTTCCGTAGCGATGATTGCCGTCGGTGGCAGATACGAGGAGTTGTTGAAGGAATTGAAAGGGAATGACTTCGGTTCAATGCCGTTGTTCTGCAGGACCGGATTCGCTCGTGCGAATGCTTTTTTCCGTAAGACGGCGTCAAATCGGTCTTGGGGAATGCGAAAACGATATCATCGTGTCGCTTCTTCCGTTTCCCATCAGTCAAACGACCAGTACCATCATTGGGCGAATTTGACCCAGATCATCGCCACATCGTACGATTTCGGCATCCCTCTTGGAGTGTATATGAGTATGGTAGCTGAAAAATCCAAAGAATATCTCTTGGAGATACTTTCCAAAGGGAAGAGTATCGCAGATGATGAGTTCATCATCATGGACGAGAAGGAAGTCGATGATTTCATCCGAATGGAAAAACTCAGGATTAAGATGCCGCGGGATCGGAATGTTTTTGGGAAACCGGACTCATCTCCTTCTCTCTGACTTTTTCGGAAAGACTGAATCTCCTGGGGGCGGTTCTTTGTGAAACGCGGTGCAGACGAGGGCTTTTCTTGGTAAGGAAAACGATTCACTACACAAACATATCTCTTGTTGCAGGGCTTTTTCGCCAAAATGCATCCATTGACTTGCTGTTTTCGCCGTTTATGCGATGGATTCAAAAACCATACGGTACAAGGAAAGACCATTTGTGGGATTTTTTGTCGTCATTGCCGCTTGTCCGACATGCGTTCAATCAGTCTGAGGAATCATACAATGTGTTGTGATGGGCATGACAGGATAATTTTTATTGCATATTGTTTTTTAATGGCACACTTTTGGCATCTTTAAATCCAACTGTGCCTTTTTTAAGTCTTTAATGGCACACACTGTGCGAAAAAGTGTGCCATCGTTTGACAGATATTTGAAAAGGCCCCTTGCCTTAACCGCTAAAAACCGTTATAAATACAACAACGCGTAAAGCGAAAAGGGACGAGTAGCTCAGTGGGAGAGCATCGCTTTCACACGGCGGGGGTCGTTGGTTCAATCCCAATCTCGTCCAAAAACATCCAGGGTTTCGGCTCTGGATGTTTTTTTGTCTAGAACGTTATGCCGTCGATTCCGTACGTCCGGTGGATATACGCTCCGAGGAGAGAGGTATCCTTGTCTTCTGTATATACGTACCGGTAGGAGGGGATCCCCACTGCTTCCGCACCTTCGATGTTTTCTTCTCTGTCGTCGATGAACAGACATGCTTGGGGCGAAGCATTTTCGTGTTCCATGATAAACTGGTAATAGGACGGAGATGGTTTCGAGAGATGCAGGATATGGGAAGGATAGTGCGCGGCGAATACGGACATACCGGCGTTTCTGAGGCAAACGTCCCAGTTGGAAGCATACGTGTTCGAGGCGGAGACGATCCGTACCCCATGCTTTTTCAAGTTTTTGAACAATCGCTCCATCCCTACAATGGATTTCCCGTCGAAGAAGGTGGTGAAAGGATCGCCTTGCACGTGGACGTGATAGGTGTTCTCCACCGTTTTCCAGAATTCGTCGACGGGGAGGATCCCTTCATACAGCATGGTAGCAAAATCACGCAGATACCAATCGGTAAACTCCTTCTTTGGGAGTCCGTATGTTTCGCAGATCCGTTCGATGACACCGTGCCAAACGATGTACACGTCCCCGATGTCGGAGATGACAAGTTGCAATCGCTTTTGTTCCATAGCGTTCATCATCTCCGTACTTGGATCCCTTCTTTGGCAAGGAACGCTTTGATCGTCTCGTCATAATCGGGAATCGCTCCGCGATGGGCACAAACGTAATCGGCTAATGTCGAACCGACGAAGAGCGCTTTCCGTGCGTCGCCGGTAGCAACGAACGATGTGAGAAAACCGGCGGACAGGCTGTCTCCCGCACCGACGGTATCCACTACAGCTACATTCCCGCACGGCATGTCGATTTTTTGATTTTCTTGATAACAGGTAGAGCCTTTCTTGCCTTTGGTAAGCAATACGACAGGAATACGATATTCGTCCATCAACTTGTGGACCATTTCGCCCTCGTCCGACGCCTCCAGCGAACAAAGACCGGCGACCAACGGCAATTCCTCATCGTTCATCTTCAGGATGGTTGCGTACTCCAGTCCGCGTCGAATGATCTCCTTCGTATAGAAATGCTTGCGAATGTTGACATCGAAGAATACGGTTCGTGCCTTGATAGAGGAGAGAATTCCCTCCAACGTGTCCCTGCTGGTCTCGCTTCGTTGGGCGAGTGTGCCGAAATAAACGAGTTCGTATGTCCCTCTCGGTTCCTTCTTCAACGTGATGTCATCCCACGCGCATGGCGAGTTGAACGTATAATCCGCGTTTTTTCCTGAAAGCATGATATCCGCGCGTCCCGTCGGATATCGGCTTGTCGTGATGAAGGATGTGTCCAAGCCGAACGATGCGATGCATTCGCGCGCTTCACGTCCAAGTTCGTCGTCTCCCAACGCACTCACGATGATTCCATCTCCTCCCAGTTTCGAAAGATGGGCGGCGACGTTCAGGGGCGCTCCACCCAGCGTCTTTTTGTCGGGAAACACATCAAACAAAATCTCTCCGAACGATACGTATCTCATTTTATCCTCTTGAGTCTTCATCATACGGTTTTCCCGTCCTAAGCGGAAGTCCGAAAACGGGCAATGTCAGAGAGAAAACATTGCGTTTTGGACGGTTTGCATCTATCGTTGTAGGAGGAGGACGTATGGCTGGATACAATGAACGCTTCGCACAACGAAAGGATGAAGTGGAATGGCTGTACAAGGAATTGTACGGTGGCAACCGTTGGTACCTCGATCAGTTGGAAAATACGTTGGCTTTGTTCGCAAAAGACCGACCCCTTGATCTGAGGCATCTTGATGATCAACGGGAAAAACACCCTGAATGGTATCTCGACTCCCATGTACTTGAAGTGAAACTCGACGTGGGGCGTTTCGCGGGGAATCTCTTGTCGTTGGAGACGAAGATACCATACCTTCGCGAGATGGGCGCGACCAGCGTCCGCATCAGGACGATATTCAAGAAGGACTCCCGCTCCCTCGTTGTCGATTTCGACGAGGTCGACCCACGAATGGGAACAAACGCCGACGTGCAACGCGTATGTTCCCGGATGCTCGCCAATGGGATCGACGTCAGGTTGGAATTTCCGATGGAAGCGACCAGCGTTTCCCATGGATGGGCCGTCTTGGCCTGCCAGGGCAAGACGGAGTTTCGCCTCCGCTACCTTACCGCCGATGCTCCCGATTCGGCAAAGCGGATGTCAACGCCAAATGGACGGTATGTATGGAACGAGACACTTCACGGATGGGTGTTTTCATCGTCGCGGTCGCTGGGATGGGATCTTGACTACCACAATCCGGTCGTACTCAACGAAATGATCTTTTCAATGTGCCGCTGGGCGAACCTCGGCGTCTGCGGGTTCCACCTTGCAGGGCTTCCGTTGATATGGAAAACAGCAGGGACGACTTGCGAGGATCTTCCCCAAGTCCATACGATTCTCAGGATCATACGGCTCTCATTGGAAAGTGTGGCTCCTTCGCTTGTTCTCAGCAGTGAGGCGGGACTCGCAATGTCCACCTATTTCGGTACTCGTGCGAAGCCTGAATGCCATGTGATGGACGACAGAGATCTTTCCGCAAATCTGTTTGCGGCGTTGGCGAGTCAGGACGCCCGGCTTCTCCGATGGAGAACGGAAGATCTGCTTGCGCTGCCTTCACATTGCGTGTTTACCTTCTCGCTTGGCAAAACGGAACCCCTTCGGTGGAACCTCAACACCGCCGACGAGCAGTCCATCGGCGTGGATCCTGCGAAACATCACAGTTTCCTGTATCAGTTCTTCGGAGGGGTGTTTCCCCGCAGCTATGCCCGAGGACGTTTATGCGGCTATGATCCCGTTTCAAAAATGGCGATGGACTGTGGGACACCGGCGAGTCTATGTGGCATCGAGGCGGCTTTGGAAGAAGGTCAGGGCATTGCGCTTGCCAAAGCCATCCAGCGGTATTTGTTACTTGAGGCTACATTGTCCGCAATGCGCGGGCTTCCCGCCATTGAAAGCGGCGACGAGATAGCCCGTCTGAACGACTATACAAAAGGAGAGGGGGACGTACGGTCGCTCCTTCTCGGACCATTCAATTGGGGTGACGCCGAAAAACGAAATGATCGTCGGACCGTGGCGGGCAGGATCTTCTCTGCGTTGACCGATATCAGGTTGAAACGGAAAGCGAACAACTGTTTCGGACCGGGGGCGACGGTATCCACGTGGAACGCCCAGAATGACCATGTCCTTGCCTTACGGAGGGTCGGAGATGGCAAAGTGCTGCTCTGCTTGTCCAATTTTTCCGACGCGCCGCAAAAAGTACGGTTCGCCTATTTTATCGGCATGTACCGTGACTTGTTCTCAGCGAAAATGGTTAGTCCTGGATGGGGCTTTACCATGCAACCTTTGGAGTATCTCTGGCTGGAAGCGACGGAGACATCGTCGATCATGGATGCAAGGGAAACGGTCGGATAAAGACCGCATGTATTGATCTGAAGACAAGGCGCACCGAATAAAGTGGAGCGCTATGTACCCTTCTCAAGGAATTTACCCACGAAAATCAGGAATGACGTATACTGGGTGCATGAAACAAGACATCGTGGATCTGCTTGCGTCTTTGTCGCGCATCCCTTCTCCGTCGGGACATGAGGAACGAAGGGCGCAATTCATCGTGAACTGGCTTGCAAAAGCGGGTATCGGATCATATATCGACGAAGTTCTGAACGTCATCATCCCATATGGAGGGGATGGCCCGTCCTTTGATGTCATCGCCGCGCATACCGATGTGGTGTTTCCCGACGAAGGCGCATTGCCACAGAAATGGGAAAACGGAAGGTTGTATTGTCCTGGAGTAGGGGACGACACCGCGAACCTCGTTCTCATGCTGTCGTGTCTGAAGGAAATGAAGGAAACCGGGGTCCGTACTTTCCGCCCCTTGCTGTTCGTCGCGAATGCTGGCGAAGAAGGGTTGGGAAATCTCAAGGGAATCCGTGCTATTTGCAAGGCCTATGCCGGACGAATTCACAGTTTCACCAGTTTTGACGGATATGTCGGACATGTAGTGACGCGTGCCGTTGGTTCGAAGCGATATCGCATTGCGGTTCATACAAAAGGCGGCCATTCGTACGCAAATTTCGGCAGACCTAACGCGATCGCCCAAGCGGCGGAACTGATTGCGGCACTGTATCGTATCCCGATCATACCCAAAGGATCGGCCACCTACAATGTCGGCACCATCGTTGGAGGGACGAGCGTGAACTCCATTGCCCAAGAATGCATCTTTACGTACGAATGCCGTTCCAGTCGGGAAGAGTACCTTTCTCGGATGGAGATTTCCTTGAAGACGGTACTCGGGAAGGCTGAGAAAAACGGGAAAGTCGTAACGGTCGAAGAGATCGGGAGCAGACCGTGCGGAAAGGATGCCATTCCCGGCAGAGATCTGATGGTGGGTTTCGCACGCAAATGCATGTTGGAGCAGGGGTTTTCCCATGTGGATGACGTATCGGCTTCCACCGACTGCAACATTCCTCTGTCGTTGGGCATCCCTTCCGTTTGCTTCGGGCTGATCGAAGGAAACGGAGCGCATACCCGTGAGGAGTGCGTCGAACTCGCATCTTTGGAACGCGGAATGGCTGTGTGCCGTTCTTATCTTGCGATCATGGCGGAAGGAATCGCCTGAAACTCATGTTCTCGTCGAGAATAATTTGCCGATCCTGTTGGTGTTGGCGATGGGAATCTGGTTGATGTCCGTGGTGTAGCGTGGGGAAAGGCATGCCTGCCGCATCAGAGATGCCTTGCTTCCCAGACCTGTCGCTCCCGGGACGATGGAAAGTCTCCCATATCTTCTATGGATCGCTTCCACCGTTTCTTGCATCAGATCCTGTTTTGAGTATCGTTCAAGATCCTTTTCGTCTTCGGTGAGTTCCAATTGCCGATCTCCGTGGCGTACCAGATCGTTTGCCCAAATGCGACACCCTTTGTAGAGGCCGGGACGGTAGATCTCATCGAGGATCATCGTGCTGTAACGGATGAGGTTCGGGGCGTACGAGGTCGCGTGCCGCAGGTGCATCGTGCCGACGAGGCACTGAAAATCTTCGCGAAACCGATCGGTGAAAGCGTTCGCCGTAACTTCCGTAGTCATCAGTCCGTATCGATGGAGTTTCTCCGCTACTGTCATGCAATGTCTCGCCGCCGCTTCTGCGAGTTCTTCTTTGGATTCGATCGGTTTACCGAAGGAAATGCCGCTACAGATGGACATACGTTCCTGTTTCTCAAGGGAGATGACATTCAGCCCTCGGAGTTCCATGGCTGTTTTCAAGCCGGTGAGGGAAAGCCTGCGTCTGATCCACTGATCATCCTTTTGAATAAGATCCCACGCCGTGGAGACTCCTGCCTGAATCAGGCGAGGTCCGTTGCGCCACCCAATACCCCATACATCCGAGATGGCGGTTCGTTTGAGGATTCCTTCCTCCATGGAAGGTTCAAGAAACAGCGCTCCGCCCGTATGCTTGCAAGCCTCTTCTCCCGCTTTCGCCAACGTTTTTGTTCGTGCCACACAGATGGCGACTGGCATCCCTGTCCAACGCATCAATGTTTTTCTGAGATTGTCACACCAGTTCTGATTGACGTTGCCGACGGTAAAGAATGATTCGTCGATCGAATACTGTTCCACCATTCCGACCAGTTCTCCAAGACATGTCATAACGCAGTCCGAGATGCTTTGATACAACGGATAGTTGCTGGAAAACGTGGAGACGCGCTCTTTTTTTACCGTGTCACGCACCTTAAACAATGCATCCCCACGTTTCAAGCCTGCTTGCTTCGCTTCTTTTGTCAGTGCGACGATGCATCCGTCATTGTTGGACAAGACAGCCACGGGCTTCCCCGTGAGGTCGGGACGGAAAAGTTGTTCGCATGAGGCGTAAAAACTATTGCAGTCACACAGACCGTAAAACATGCTTGTATCATGAAATGAAAAAAGAATTTCGTCAATACTGCTTTACAAATGTTACCATTATGATATGATGGGAGACATGGAAGAGTTGTCATTTGGACGGGACGCGGTTTTATGTGGGTTTCCGTCTCCGGCCGCAGATTCAAGCGAGGGATCCATCGATCTGCAGGAATATCTCGTACGACACAAGTCCAGTACGTGGTGCGTACGTTGTAGTGGGGATTCCATGGCCGGAGCCCATATCGTCGATGGTGACATCTTGATCGTTGACCGACAACTCGGGGCGAGAAGCGGTGACATCGTGCTTGCCGTTTATGACGGGGGGTTCGTCGTAAAGCGGTTCCTGCTCAAGGATGGTGAAGCGGTACTCCATGCGGAAAATCCGGCGTACCGTGACATTGTTGTCAAAAACGGGGAGGAATTCTCCGTGTCCGGTGTCGTCGTGGGGATTGTGCGCAGATATGAGAAATACCGATAAGATGATTTATTATTTATTTTATCGTAAATAGTTACATGGTATACACAGTATATGAAACCTTGACTTCCATATAAAAACATGCTACAGTAAACAGCCATTAAGGAAGTACGATTCCTGAATACTTTGTAGGTAGGCTCATCATGGATTTCCACGAAAAAATAGTACCGGATGTAACTGCTGGCATGTCGTTTCGAACGTACTTTGATGAGGCGTGCCGGATAAACGGCATATATATCCCCCACGGGATGGACAGCGATAAGCTCAAAGAAAAATGGGATCTTTTTTCCCGTAAATGTCCCCATAATCTCGATATGTTGTGCATGCGGTATTTCGCCGCGACGGAAACGTGCAATTGGCAAACCATCATGAAGAAATACTACCGCGGTTGAAGGGTTGTTGTTTGCGGTGGACAATCGTTCTTGGTTGACGCCCGCGAAATCCTTACGTTACATTACTTTCATGGAGGATCCGCCGTATGCGTAGGCGCTTGCTGTTTCTGGTGGCATGCATCGTTGCCATGTTATCCATGACTTCGTTGTTCGGGGTCGATTTCACCGCTTTTTCCGCCCATGACCTTTCAGGACGGGTCGTCGATCAATCCGTGTTCGCCGAAAAAAAACTCACCATGGTGACAGTGTGGGCGACGTACTGTGGGTATTGTCGCGAGGAGATGCCATCCATCGCCGAACTCCAGGAGGAGTACCCCGACATGCAGGTGGTGGGAATTGTCACCGACATCCTTTCCCGTAACGGGAAGCTGTTGATGGGGCAGGTGGCACTGGCCGAGAAGATTCTCAAGCAGACAGGTCTTGTGGAAACGACTTTCCTGCCCGAGACGTCGATCATGCGTGCCATAGGAAACATCCAGGGGGTACCCACAAAATTTTACGTCGATCGTTCGGGGAACGTCGTTCTCGGCCCGATCGTGGGATATCAGAGCAAAGACGAGATACAGCAGGATATCGTTTCGCTGTTGGGAGGACGGTGATGCGGCGTGCCGTAGGATATGCGTTGGCCGCGTTGTCTGTTTTTCTCCTTATTGTAGGCGTCAGCCTTGGAGGAATGGATGTCGTGTGGCTGAAAGCCAGCAGGATTTGCCTGGAGTGCGTCGGCCTTGGCTGAAAAGCGAACCGTCATCCAGATATTCTGGGCCGCGCTTTCCAACGGATATCTTGCCGGGTTCCGCCATGGCAGATTGTATGATGGCGCGTTGAAATCGTTTTGCATGCCCGGTTTGAATTGTTATTCCTGTCCCGGTGCGTTGGGGGCGTGTCCGTTGGGCTCCTTACAGTCTTCCCTTGCAACGAAGAGCGGTGTCGTATACGTCGTCGGTTGGCTGTTTTTGTTCGGTGCATTGATGGGGCGGCTCGTCTGCGGTTGGCTTTGTCCGTTCGGCTTGGTGCAGGAGGCGCTCCACAAGATCCCGTTGGGGCGGAAATGGAAACGGCTTCCCGGAGACAGAATATTGGTATGGCTGAAGTACGTTCTGCTTGCATTGTTCGTCATCCTGCTTCCCTTGTTTGCCGTGGACGCCTTCGGACTGGGTACGACTTGGTTTTGTAAATACGTTTGTCCTCAGGGAACGCTGGAAGCCGGCGTTCCGCTTGCGCTTGTTGATTCTGCGCTCCGATCTTCACTTGGCTTCCTCTATCGCTGGAAAGTAACGATTCTCATCGTCGTCATCGTATTTTCCGTATTCGTCTACCGTCCATTCTGCCGTTACGTTTGCCCGCTTGGCGCAGTCTATGGTTTCTTTAATAAGGTGAGCCTCTATCGGTTTGAGGTGGACGAGACGCGGTGCGTCCATTGCGATGCCTGCCGCAAGGCGTGTCCGATGGATCTTTCCGTTTGGAAGGATCCGAACCAGATGCTGTGCATTCGGTGCGGGAAATGCAAAAGCGCATGTCCCACGGGCGCAATCACAAGCGGTTGGATTTCTCGTCCCGTTCGGAAGAAGAATCCCCAGCGGCTTCACGTCTCGAATTCTTGAGAAACGAGAGTATTTGCAACCGTTGGACCGACCCCGGGGCGAAAGAACGTTTGATGGAGTTAAGTATCCAGATACGCGTTTCCAATGCCCGTTGTCCGTCGCCTAAGTGCACGAGACAACGGTATCTGCGGGCAAGAAGGGAGACCTTTTCTTCCGCTGAAGAGAACAGGCCTTGAAGCTGGAATGTCGCATAGACCGTCTCATAGTCGCCGAGCGCCTCTTCCCATACGCGACATCGCTCCCTGCACTCTCCGAGATACAGGCGGAGGAGCATCGTTTCGTACAGTGTCTCTCCCAGCTCTTTTGAAAAAGCCGTAAACGCTTCCATGCGTGTATTCATTTCCAAAGCAAGTTGCCCTTTTTCTTGGAAAATGTCCGCGTGGAGGCTGAGAAATTTCAGTCTCCAATAAACGCTCCATTGACTTGCGATGGCATTCCTCATTTCCTTCATGACGGCGGTGCTTATTTCGTCCGCCTCGATGATATTTCTTTGGGCGAGTTCGTTCTGGATGATCATATAAAAGTTTTCCAAGCGAAGGGAAATGAACCCGGTTTCCTTTGCATATCTGTCCAGTGCGATTCCGCTCTCCAGGGAACGGCCATATTCCTTCGCCGTTTGCTGGGCATCGGCGAGATCGAGCAACCGTTCCAAAAATCGCCGATCCTTTGGCCCGTAGACGTTGAATGCCGCCACTTCCGCGGCTTCGGCTTTTGTAAGCGCCTCCTGTGCTCGGGAGAAACTTTTCAGAGGCTCTTTCCGTTCGCAGACAAGAATGCGTGAGAATGGATCGATCATGATTTCCTCGCTTTGATGCCAAAATAACATTCACCGAGGTAACTGTCGAGAGCCTGATTTCCGCTTTCGTCGGCGTAGAATCCCTCAATGACGAATCCCGCACGGCAGATGCCGCCGATGAGACTGTCCATTGAATGGGAAAAC
>JBAXYP010000016.1:0-13789 GCA_041670725.1 Sphaerochaetaceae bacterium | reverse complement strand
TGTGCTATCCGGTTGTCACTACCGGCTCGTTTTGCCACGAAGAAAGCGTGGAATGGGTCAGCGGGGGGGATCCGAAGCTGAAAGAACTGCTTTCCTTGGAAAATCAGGTTTCCGACGGGGTTCCTCCGTTTTTCATCTGGCATACCGTCGGCGACCAGGCCGTTCCTGTGGAGAACAGTTTGTTGCTCGCTTGTGCTCTTCGCAAGCACGGCATCCCGTTCGAATTGCATCTGTTTCAGGAAGGAAACCACGGACTTTCCATGTGCAACGAGGAAGTCGGCACGCCTCAGGAAGCGGACAAGGCATGGGTCGGCTTGTGCGATACGTGGTTGCAGCGGCAGTTCGACTACGCCAGATAGTCGGCGATACCTTCCGCGGCGCGGATCCCCGATGCCCACGCCCCCGTAATGCCTCGTGAACATCCCGCTCCGTCGCCTGCAAACCATACGGATTCCTTTACCCGGAACCGGTCGTCCAGATAGGTCGGTTTGTTGGCGTAGAACTTGATCTCCGGATAATACATGATTGTCGAGGGATGCAGGATTCCCGGCACGATGGTATCCAGATTTTTCATCGACTTCCAGATGCATCGGAGGATTTTCGCCGGCATCGCGAGCGAAATATCCCCCGGGCTCGCTTGCAAAGTCGGTTTGAAGTCGTACAGGTCGTCGTTGAACGTTTCCTCTTTGCTCCTGGATCCCATGCGAAAATCTCCGACGCGCTGCATGAGTGGCTTGCCGCCTCCCATCAGAGCTGCCTGCAAACCAAGATTTTCGGCGAACTGCTGTCCGCTTGCCAGGGGATGGGTGAATTTGACTGTCTTCAGGATGGCGAAATTCACCAGTCCGTTGTCCGTCTCCTTGTGAGGGGAGTATGCATGCCCGTTGACCGAGTACCAGACGTCGCCTCGGCTCGTTACGTACCGTTCCTGCACCACATGCGCGTTCCCGCTGTTGGTGCAGAACGTCCTTACTTTTTCCGGGAAATAAAACTTCGGGTCGTAATAGTCATTGACGATCGGATAATGTTCGATTCTGGTCTCCACTCTCAACCCGATGTCCACGATGTTGTCCACGTATGGAACGGAAAGGCTGTGCATCACGTTCTGCAGAAACTGGAAACCATGCCGACCCGGTGCGACGAGCAACGCCTTGTAGTTGATTTCCCTCTTGGTCGTCACAACCGCTTTCCTTCCGTCATCCACCGTAATCACTTCCTCTCCGAGTGAGAGCTCCACGCCGAGCCGTCCAAGCCGTTCAAGCAGGTCTTTGATCAAGACCAGCCCCCCATCGGTACCCAGATGCGTCTGGCGGATGGACAGGAGACTGCATCCCAGCTTCTCGGCGCGACTCTTGTATCGTTGCACGTTGTTCTTTTCGAGGAACTGGGGTTTGAGAAAAGCAATGACTTGTTCGAGACATCGGTTCGCTTCGTCTTCCGTCCAGTATTCCATGGGGAATCCGATAGGATAGGTGAAATTCATCTTGCAGTCGTTTCTCATGCCGCCGGTGGACACCTTTTCCTTGTCGAGCATCAGGATGGAAAGCTCCGGTTTGTTCTGTTTCAGGGAAAATGCGGCTCCCATGCCTGCAGGCCCACTGCCAACGATCACTACATCATACGAATCCATACGAGTTCCTCCAGCAGGACATTATCCGAGAAACCGGAGGAAGGGTAAAGCGGGTTTCCCGTTGCCTGTTTCCGTCCGGCATGGTACACCTATGGGTATGGCAACGATGCAGTATATGAACGTCAGGACCGCCGCGCAAAAATGGGGACTGACCGAGCGGAGGGTACGCATCCTCTGCAGCGAAGGACGAGTTGATGGAGTAATCCGCAATGGATGGGGGTGGAACATCCCCATCGGTGCGCCCAAACCGCAGGATGGCAGGCGCCTGAGGCGCATCAAGAACATCGGACTTCGGCCGGGAGCGGCCAATTACGCCGCTCTCGACGGCCTTAAGGAGACATTCTCCGTACAGAAAGACGATCAAGGGTACGTGGTGCGTACATTCCGTTCCCTGTTCCCTCCGTTTCTTTCGGGCTCGTTCTGTTTTGACGGCGTCGATATATCCCTGCGACAGGTGGAATCCTTGTTCGAAGGCGGATTTCCCGCCGGATTGACGCAGACGCAGATGTTGCTGTGTTTCAATACCCGTACGATTCTCCTTCGCGCCATGCAGGAGACGGGACTCGGACCGATCCTTGCGGGGCCGCATGACGAACCGTACCTCTCCGAGCGCAAATTGAAGAGGTTGTATCGGACGCTCCTCTCGGGCATCGACGACCTTTCGTTGTGCGAATACCGGAAGGCATCCATACCCGCCGGCGGGGCAGGCGGGTAC
Source organism: Sphaerochaetaceae bacterium (assembly GCA_041670725.1). GTDB lineage: Bacteria > Spirochaetota > Spirochaetia > Sphaerochaetales > Sphaerochaetaceae > RUG023. The sequence continues at coordinate 11,444 of JBAXYP010000016.1, read as the reverse complement.
AAAGTGTTCCCCGTCTCCCAGCAGATGGCTATTCTGATGTATCAGTACGAGAAGGAGTGGCAGTCGCTCCATCCGTTGATCCGTTCCTCGTTTTTATTCGGAGAATTGATGCGCATCCGGCCGTTCGGTTCGTTCGACGGGTTGTTTGCGCTCATCGCCATGGGATGTGAGTTGCTCTCCGCAGGCTATCCCGTTGAAGTGATACCTGCGGAGCGGATTCCCGAGTTGCGGGCCGATCTTTCCCTCACCCAAAAACGGGGGAACTACCAGAATCTGATCGCATTGTTCGAATCATCGCTGGAGCGTTCCCTTCAGCTTTTGATGCGGAAGAAGGAAGAGCATGTATGATCTTGTTTTTTCCCATGCCATCGTCGTCGACGGGACGGGAGCGCCCCCGTTTGTCGCCGACGTCGGAGTGCGGGACGGTCGCATCGCAACGATCGGGAAAATCGAAGAGGACGGTGCCATCGACGTACGGGGAAAGATTCTTTGTCCGGGATTCATCGACATCCACGCCCACAGCGAACTTGAAGTGTTGCGCGATCCCGCGATGAGCGCAAAGGTCGGGCAAGGGGTTACCAGTGAGGTGTGCGGAAACTGCGGCGTTGGCGTCTGTCCCGCCCCCGTCGACGATTCCATCCAAAAATCCCTCAACGAGGACGTACTCGGATTCTGGGATGGGAAATACTGGCCGTCGTTCGCTTCCTATCTCGATCGTCTTTCGCAGACGGGAACGGGGACGAACATGGCGTTTCTGGTTGGCCACAGTGCGCTTCGGTGCGCCGCCATTGCCGGAAATCCGAACAGGGTGGCGACGGACGAGGAAATTTCCGTAATGATCCGGTTGCTCGAGGATGCGTACCGGATGGGTTGCGTGGGATTCTCCACCGGATTGTATTACGCTCCGTGCATGTACGCCGACCGGCGGGAACTGACAGCCCTCCTTTCGACGACGGCACGATTCGATCGTCTGTTTTCCGTACATCATCGTTGCGAGGGGGATGATGTGCTCCCTTCGCTTGCCGAAGTCATTTCGCTGGCGAAGGAGACGGGCGTACGCCTGGAGATCAGCCATCTGAAGGCCATCGGGCGGGACAACCAAGAAAAGGTCGGCCGGATGCTGGAAATGATCGAGCGCGCCAAGCGTGACGGGGTGCGGATCGGTTTCGACCAGTATCCCTATACGTACGGCTCGACGAGTCTTTACAGTTTGTTGCCTCCCGATTTCCTCAAATTGTCTCGTCTCGAATTGAGAAAAGTGCTGAGAGACGGGACTGCGAGGATGCGGATGAAAGAGGAAATGGAGCATCCTGACGGATGGGACAGCATCGTCCGGCTTGCCGGTTTTGACGAAATTACGATTCTGGCGCTCTCCGGTCATCCTGAATACGAGATGCGTACCATCGCGGACATTGCCGCACAGATGGGGAAAGATCCGTTTTCCATGGCCTTCGATCTTCTCGCAGACGCACAAGGCGTCGCCTTGATGGCTGATACCACCCAGAGCGAAAAATCCCTGATACGGATTCTTTCCCATCCTTTGATGGCGTTCGGTTCCGACGCTTTGTACGCAGGCGCGCTTTGGCATCCGCGTTCCCGAAACGCTGCGGTACATTTGCTTTGCCGGTACGGCAGAATTCTGAAAGTGCTTCCGTGGGAGACGTTGGTCAGAAAGATGACGGCATTGGCCGCGGAGCGCATCGGCATGACGGATCGCGGACTTGTCGCAGAGGGGAGGATGGCCGATCTCGTCGTTTTTGATCCTCGGACGATCGAGGATACTGCGACGATGGACCGTCCCGATGCACCGATCAAGGGTCTGTCGTTCGTCGTGGTGAATGGAAGAATCTGTTGCCGCGATGGGAAGACGACCGGCATGGTCGCAGGCCGGCCGTTTATTGCTCGTACCTAAGCAGGAACTTTCTGGTGCGTTGGTTTTTGGGGTCTCCAAAGAGTTCCTCGGGGTTTCCCTGCTCGACGATGACGCCGTCGTCCATGAAGATGACGTTGTCGGAGACTTCCCTGGCAAACTGCATCTCATGTGTGACGACGACCATCGTCATCTTCTCCTTTGCGAGATCTTTGATGACCCGAAGGATTTCTCCCGTAAGTTCAGGATCCAGTGCGGATGTCGGTTCGTCGAAACAGAGCACTTGCGGGTTGAGGGCGAGAGCGCGCGCGATGGAGACTCGTTGTTGCTGACCTCCGGAAAGTTGTCCCGGATATGCGTCCGCCTTGTCGGTCAGTCCCATTTTTCCCAGAAGCTCCATTGCCGTTTTCCTCGCCTCTTCCTTGCTTTTTCTGAGAACGAACCGTTGCGCCTCGGTAATGTTGCCGAGAACAGACATATGGGGGAAAAGATTGAAATTCTGGAACACCAGACCGCACTGCAGGCGGATATGCCGTAGGCTTTCCTTGTCGGCGTACGTCACCGCGCCGTCGGTGGTCCAGACCATTCGTTTCCCGCAGATGTCTATCTCCCCTCCGTCCACCCGTTCCAGTTGGGTGATACATCGCAAGAGCGTACTTTTTCCCGAACCGGAAGGACCGATGATGGAAAGAACCTCGCCTTTATGCAGACTGAAGGAGATGTCCCGCAACACCCCCAGTTCGCCGAAGTTTTTTTTCACGTGTCTGACCGTTATGATTTCATCCATGGCGACCTCAATTGTAATAGGCGAGCTTATGCTCGATCATATCGAACGACTTGGAGACCAGTCCGTTCATGACGAAATAGAACAATCCCGCGATGAAGATCGGAGCGGTGGAGAATTGACGCGCCGATGCGTTCTGGGCGACTCGGAACAATTCGGCGACGCCGATGGTCTGCGCGAGAGCGGTATCCTTTACCAAGGTGATCACTTCGTTGCCCAATGCGGGCACGATCTGTTTCACTACTTGCGGAAGGATGATACGGAAAAAGGTGTGCGCTTTGGTAAAGCCGAGGACGGAACTCGCCTCGTATTGTCCTTTTGGAATCGACTGGATGCCGCCGCGGTAGATTTCGGCGAAATATGCGGCATAGTTGATGACGAACGCGATGATGACGGCGGTGAAGCGGTCATAGGAGGCATGGAAAAGATAGTAGGGGGCAAAATAAACGAAGATTAGCTGGAGGATCAAAGGAGTCCCCCGCATAATCATGATGTAGATGTTCACGAGTCCCGAGACAACGACGTTTTTCGCCATCCGTCCCCGGACGACCAGCATCCCCAGCGGAAGAGCGAAGAGCAACGTGAGAAAAAAAATCTGCAACGAGGTTCCCGTCGCCTTGAGCATTTGCAACAATAATGGTCCCATGCCTCTTTGCCTTTATCTTTCCGATGATTTCTTCGCATGAAATGGATTGCATATACGAAGAATAAACATACCGAATCATACAATAAACCCCCATCGCTTGCATAGGGCGATGGGCAAAACCTCCCGCAAAAGGGGAGGTCTCACGTACAATGTCTGTGTTATTTTCCGATGACGGTGATGTCTGCGCCGAACCATTTGACGGCGATTTTCGCAAGAGTGCCGTCCTTTGCCATCGCTTCCATCTGTTTTTGCACCGCGTCCCGCAGGGCGAGGTCGTTCTTGCGGAAACCGACGCCGTAAGATTCCTTGGACAAGCCCTCGGAAAGAATTCTGAAGTCCTTGCCGCTGCGGTTGATATTGTCGTTGGCGACGAGAAGATCAAGGACGACGCCGTCCACTCCGCCGATTTCAAGATCCATCAAGGCGGTGAGATTATCCTTGAATTCGACGATTTCCTTCAGACCGCTTTTGAAATCCGGAGTGTCGTCCACCGCTTCCTGGGCCGATGACCCCGCCTGCAACCCGATCTTCTTCCCCTTCAGGTCAGCAAGCGTCTTGACGGAAGAATCACCCTTTACGACGACGACTTGGGCGTTGTCCACGTACGGTTCGGTGAACGCCATATTGGCTTTTCTCTCGTCCGTGATGGTGAATCCGTTCCAGATACAGTCGATGTTGCCCGTGTTCAACTCTTGTTCCTTGGCGTTCCAGTCGATCGGCTGGCAGACGAGTTTCACGCCCATGCGGTCGCATACTTCCCTGGCGAAATCAATATCGAAACCGACGATTTCATTGTTTTCGTCGCGAAAACCCATGGGAGGGAACGAGTCGTCCAGTCCCAGGATGAACTGCCCCTTGTCCATGACTTTCTGCAATGAATCATCGACGGAACTCTGTTCGGCGTTTCCTTGCGCGAACACCGCCGACATAGCAAGCAATGCGATCAGAACCAGCACATGTTTTTTCATACGAAACCCTCTCCTGAATGATATTGTTCAGATTGTACGGTTTCTTTGCCGTTTATTCCAGCTGTTTTGCATAAATATGCTTTAAATTGTATATCTATTTATGGCAGTTTCCGGCAAACTGACATCCACTGCATCCGCTTGGCGGACAAGTATGCTTGCCGTCGTTGCTTGCCGCGCACCGGGTACAGGAATCGCAGGTATTCGACTTGTTTTGCCTGACTATCGAACGGATGGCCAAAAACAGCAGGAACGCGATGATCAATGCCACAATGGCGTTTGCAAGTACAATCATGGTTTCCTCCTACGCAACCAAATATATCACAAAAGCTACGAGGTAGGCGAATCCCATCTGGTATCCTACCGCCTTCCAGAATTTTTTCTTGTTGCTGCCCAACTCCTTGTACATTGCACTTTGTGCCGCAATGCAAGGAGTGGAAAGCAGAACGAACGCCATGAACGCAAGGGCGGAACGCGTGGTGAAAATTGTGGAGAGAGCAGCTCCGCCGAGTGTGACCGTCAGCGTACTCACGATGCTTTCCTTTGCCGCAATGCCGGTAAGGAGCGCGACCGTCGCCTGCCAATACCCGAATCCGATGGGTTTGAAGATCGGAGAGAGGAACCTGCCGACCGTCGCCAGAATGCTTGCGTCCGGGGTAACGGGTTGCAGGGTGAAGGAAAAAGACTGTAGAACATAGATTCCTGCTGCTGCGAGCAGAATGATCGTTCCCGCTTTGTGGATGAATCCGGAAATCCGCTCCTTTGTCTGAAGCCATACGTTCTTCGCCGTCGGCACCTGGTAATGCGGCAGTTCAAGGATGAATGCGTTGGTTTCCTTGTGTCTGTCCAGTTTCTGGCTGACCAACCCGGTGATGATGACGCTGAGAATGCCAAGGAAATAAATCAACGGCGCGATGTACCACCGGCCGGGAAAGAAAAAACTGATGAACAGGGCGAATGTGGGCATCTTCGCTCCGCATGGGATGAACGGCGTGACGATGACCGTCAGTTCCCGCTCTCGTTGATGCTCGATCGTTCGGCTGCACATGATCGCCGGGACGGAACAACCTGTGCCGATGACCAGAGGAATGATCGACTTTCCCGACAAGCCGATGGAACGCATGATGCGATCCATGATGAACGCGATACGCGCCATGTATCCGCAATCCTCCAGAATTCTCAAAAGCAGGAACAGGACGAACAGCTGGGGTACGAACGTCAGGACGGAACCGACACCTCCGATAATGCCGTTCACCAGAAGTCCGTTGAGGATCGGAATCACTCCGATGGAAGAAAGGTAAGCGCCAAGATGCGTGGTGACGAAGGAGAAGAATCGTTCGATCAGCGGGGTAGTGATTCCGCCGACGAGCTGGATGGAGAAATAAAACACTCCCGCCATGACCAGCGCGAAGAGCGGGATCGCTCCGTATTTGCTCGTCGCGATCTTGTCCAGCGAAAACCGTTCTTCCTTCTTGATGGATGTCTGGCATGCGCTCCGTATTTTTTCCGCCACCTTGTATCGTTGGTCGATGAGCACCGCCTCGGGATCATCGTCGTAGGTGACGGTCAGGGCGGCGCATGCCTGGTCGATCAACTTCTTCGTCGACGGGGGGATGGGCGGCATCGAGGAGAGAAACAATTCGTCCTGTTCGATCAACTTGATGGCGGCCCAGCGCATCGGTCTCCCTTGGGGGAGGTTGTGCAGATAATCGTCGGCGATGATGGGTGTGATGTATTGTTCCACCGTATTGGAAAAAAGCGGACATGCCGGGAGTTTCCTGCTGTCCAGCGTCTGGTGGATGATTTCGTCGAAATTTTCCAATCCTTGGTTTTTCGAGGCGCTCAACTGGATTGCCGGACAGTTGAACAGCATGGAAAGCTTTTTCGCATCGATGGTGATGCCGTTTTTTTCCAGGAGATCTGTCATGTTCAACGCGAGGATTACCGGGCGGCCGAGCTCGACCAATTGGGTGGTGAGATAGAGGCTTCGTTCAAGGTTGGTGGAGTCGATGACGTCGATGATGAGATCCGGTTGTTCGTCCAGAATGTAGCGCCGCGCCACCTTTTCCTCAGGTGAATACGGGGAGAGCGAATAGATGCCAGGCAAATCGAGGATACGCATCCCTCTGTAGATGCCTTCTTTCTTTTCCACCGTGACGCCCGGCCAGTTTCCCACATACGCCGTGGTTCCCGTCAGTTGGTTGAACAGGGTTGTTTTTCCGCAATTGGGGTTTCCGACAAGTGCAAGTGTAATCATTTCATCGGTTCCTGTTGCAGGGAAATGTGTTCTCCTTCCGCTTTCCTCAGACAGAGGTTATACCCCCTGAGCTCCACTTCGATCGGATCCCCGAGGGGGGCGACTTTGATCATCTTCACGGCGACGCCACGAGTGAATCCCATGTCCATCAGCCTCCGTTTCAATTCTTTGGGCGCGTCGATCGCGTCGACCGTCCCTGTTTCTCCCAATGTGAGGCTTCCTACTGTATTGCTCATGCAAGAAAGTTAGCATAAACAAACTTTTTGGTCAAGAAGAAGTGACAAGGCGGAGGAAATGTGATAGGTTACTCATATGCACAAGAGCGGTGAAGATTATCTGGAAGCGGTGTTGGCGATTGAGGAAGAGGACGGCGTCGTCCGGACCACCGATGTCGCCAATAGGCTTGGCCTGTCCAAACCGTCGGTTAGCCGTGCCATGAAGAACCTTATGGAAGGGGGCTACGTGGTGCGTCCCAGCTACGGGGACATCAAGCTTACCGAGAAGGGGAGGGCCATTGCGGCTCAGGTGTACTACCGCCACAAAATGCTCACCGAGTTTCTTCGGGACGTGCTCGGCGTCAACGGAGAGACTGCGGAGCACGACGCGTGCTTGATCGAGCACGATATCTCAGAAGAGACGCTCACCAAGTTGTCTGCGTATCTTCATTCATTGCAAAACAATGTGGAACGATCAGAAACAACAAAATCGTTGCATAATACATAAAATCAATATTCTTATCCGAAAAGCCTTGGCGAAATACCAAGATTGTTTTCTTGTGAAGTGAAAATGGCGGGCTTACACTGTTTGTATCGAAACTATGGAGGCTTTTATGAAAAAAGGACTGATTCTGTTGTTGTCCCTTTTGCTTCTCGTCCCTGCGGTTTTTGCCCAAGGATCGAAAGAGGCGGAAGAGGACAATGCTCCCGTCACCATTGAATTCTGGACCCACGAGGACGTGAACCGTCAGCAACTGGAGGACAGATACATTCAGGAGTTTGAGACGGCTCATCCGAATGTCACGGTCAATGTCACGAGGCAGAGTGCGGAGAAGATGATCGAATTGGTGCAGACCAGTTTCGCTGCGGGAAAGGGTCCGACGATGTTCAACCTTTCCGTCAACGACGAATATCCGTATATCGTTGCCGGTCGTGTGGCGCCGATGGATTACGCCGCCGCGGGGTACAAGGACGCCAAGGATGTCATCAGCAAATACATGGACAACACGCTGGCCCCTGTTACGTACAAAGGGGAAGTGTACGGGTTGCCCCTCGAGTTGACGAACTGGAGTATTTACATCAATAAGAAAGTGTTCCGCGATGCCGGACTCGATCCTGAGAAGGATTATCCGAAGACATGGGAAGATATGGTTACCATCAGCCAGAAACTGGTCAAACGCGATGGCGATGTTCTTACCCGTCGTGGGTATGATTTCCGGTACAAATACTATCTGGAGAACTGCGTGCCGATGGTGGAGCAACTTGGCGGACAGTTGATCAGCGACGACGGAAAGGAAGCCATCATCGGGAAAGACGCATGGGTAAAATGGCTCACCTACATGCAGCAATGGGGTCCCAACGGGCTGAATCTTGGTTCTCCGACATATACGGCGGCCAGGAAACTGTTCAACAAGGACAACAACGACATCGCTATGTGCTCGACCGGATTGTATCAGGAAGCGCGTATCAAGGCCGATAACCCGAAGTTCTATGAGAGCGGGGAGTGGATGGTCGTTCCGTATCCTACATTTAAGGATGCAAAGAAAGACGTTGCGGCCTGCTTCTACGGCCACTATTATATGGTGAATGCCGACGCCGACAAGAAAACCCAGAAAGCCGCATGGCAGTTGATCAGCTATATGCTGAGCCATGGCGAGGAGTATCTTGAGACGACGCAGGTCATCCAACCGACGAAGACGTTGATGGAAGGCGAGACGTTCAAGAACATGCCATATTCCAAGGTGTTCAAGGACGATATGGCTCGCGGCCACATGGTGTACTATGGTGCCGCTTCGACTGCCATCCAAGCTGCGCTTGACACGGCGATAAAGCAGGTCATGCTCCAGAACGTTTCTGCGGAAGACGCATATACGGAATTGAAGGCGACCTGTCAGGAATTGATTGACGAGCAATAACTTTTGCGGCGGGGGCTCCTTCGGGATCGCCCCCGTCTTGCGTTTTTGTTCTTCAAATTGGGAATGTACTTCATGAATAAGCAAAGACATTACAGCATCGAAAGAAAACAGGCGAAATGGGGGTTCTTGTTCACTGTCCCCTGTCTGGTGTTTTTCGCCCTCTTCAGCTTTTATCCAATCATTAATGCGTTTGTGACCAGTTTCACCAACCGCCAGGCGATCGCGCGTACGAGCAGGTTCATCGGTTTTGAGAACTATGTGTACTTGTTCACCAAGGACAACGGCGGATTTTCGTTGGGAAATTCGATCCGCGCGACCCTGACCTTCACGTTGGGCACGTTCATTCCGATGGTCGTCATCTCGTTGCTTCTCGCGGCGCTGATGATGCAACTGCGTCGTCCTTCCCACCGTGGCTTTTTTGAGATTTCGTTCTATATGCCGGCCGTGCTTTCCTCCGTCGTAGCGGCATCCATCTGGATGATCCTGTTTGATCCGCGCGGTCTGGTGAACCAATTCTCCAATTGGCTTTTCATGACTTCAGGGAAGGATTTCAAATGGCTGACGAACGATACGATGCTCCAATGGTCCACCATGATCGTCTATTTTTGGAAATATATCGGATATTTCGTCATCCTTTTCCTTACCGGTCTCGCTTCCATTCCTTCGACGATCTACGAAGCGGCGATCGTCGACGGATCCTCCCGGTGGCATACCTTCTGGCGCATCACCTTGCCGCTTCTCAAACCGACGGTTGTGTTGGTATCCATCATGGCGATGCTTCAGTGTCTGAAGACGTTCAGTACGCAGTATATGTTCGTGCAGAACGGTGCGGCCCGTCAGCCGATTGACGTGATTACGATGAACATTTATTTCACCGGCGTACGGAACGGGAAACTCGGCCGCGCTTCGGCCATGTCCATCGTCCTGTTTGTCATCATGCTTTTGCTGACGTATCTTCAATTCGCCACGACCAAAAGCGACGATGTGGAATACTAGGGGGAGAAGATGGCAAGCAATACATATGTCGGGAAAGTCAGTTTTGGGGAGATCATTACATGGGCTCTTCTCCTTATCGTGATGTTTTTTACCATTATCCCCATCGTATTCATGTTCGTCGCGTCGTTCATGGACGCAAAGCAGATCCTGTCCATGCCGTTCTCCTGGATACCGTCCCGTCGGTATTTCACCAGTGATTCGCGGACGTTCTTCACCAACTTCCATAAGGCGATTTACGGAAACAACAACAACCCCGTCTTTCTCAGGGACATCTGGAACTCGCTGGTCGTCGCGCTCGCCGATGCCGCCTCCACCGTCATGCTCGCTTCGCTGTGTGGCTATGGCTTGGCGAAGTTCAAGTTCAAGGGACGGACATTCGTGTTCATGGCCATTATGGCGACGATGATGATTCCTTTTGAGGCGATCATGATTCCGTTGTACATGGTGGCGTCCTCCATGCAGATGATGGATACCTATCGTGGACTGATCATCCCGTTCCTCGTTTCTGCGTTCGGCGTGTTTCAGATGCGGCAATATTTGATCACTTTCCCCAGCGAATACCTGGATGCGAGTCGTGTGGATGGATTGGGAGAGTTCTCCATTTACTGGCGAATTGTCCTGCCCAATTGTACGCCTGTCGTCGCAACACTGGGAATTCTGTCATTTCGCAACCAGTGGGACAACCTGCTGTGGCCGCTTCTCGTCGCCCAGAGCGAAAAAATGAAGACCATCCCGTTGTACATCACAAAGTTCAGCGAAGAGAAACAGACGGACGAAGGCGCGATGATGGCGTGCGCCCTCCTTGCGTCCATTCCGATGTTCCTTCTCTTCGGATTCCTTTCAAAGTATTTTCTCGGCGGCGCCGAGGTGTACGAATCAAGGAAAGGGTGATGCGCTTCTTGACCGCCGGACTCGTCTCCGGCACGATGGGATCATGAACCGGCGGTTGGACGAACAAATCTTCATGCTCTCGGGGGGTGGCGTCATCGCCGTTACGGGCGCGGGGGGCAAGACGAGTCTGCTTGTACTGTTGTCCCGATACTGCAGGGACAAAAGATTGCGTGTGCTCCAGACAACCACCACCAAAGTGCAAACCCCCCGTTGGTACGATTTCGGTTGTGATCATGTTTTTTTCGACGATGAAGTATTTCACCACGAACCGAAAGCGGGAGAGATCGTATTTTATGGAATGACGGGATCCGATGACGGCAAGATTCACGCTCCCGATCAGGATGCCATCGGTCGTCTCTCAGCGTCCTATGACGTGACGATCATCGAGGCTGACGGCGCAAGGCGTCTTCCTCTCAAATTGCATACGGCAAGGGATCCGGTCGTTCCGACTTTCGTCACGTCGGTGATCGCCGTGATGGGACTTTCCTCCTTGGGAAAAAGACGTGCCGATGTCTGTTTCGGAGAGCGGAGGGAAGGTGTGGTGGATGTTGCGTATCTCCAATCCCTTCTGAATGACGACGAAGGAGCGTGCAAAGGATTCTCCCCGTCGCGTCGATGCATGGTCTTTTGCAACCAATACGAAACGCTCTCCGCCGCGGAGAAGACGGACGTCAAACGCCTGTCGTGCGAATACCCGCTTCTATGGGGTTCCGTTCTGGAAAACAGACTTTACGACAAACGGGTGTAAAGAAGTTTCACTTTGCCCCCGCACACCATCCCTGCATCTCCTCCGATGCCGAGATCGACTTCCTCGATGCGGTTCTTCGTCAAATGTCGCGCTTGCTCGATCGCCCGTCCTTCCACGGATCCTCCTCCCACCGTTCCGATGACGGCGCTTTCCGTG
>JBAXYP010000015.1:0-14749 GCA_041670725.1 Sphaerochaetaceae bacterium | reverse complement strand
TTTTGATAATCAGATTGTGTCCCGCAGTAACATGTTCCCGAATGTGAAACTTCTTTTTGGGGAGTCTCTTCCTTTCCCCGTTCATTCTTTGTTGTCAAATTTTACTATATTTTCAAAGTTATTAAAATAATAGTTGCAATAACAGATCTTGCAAGATATATTTTACATATTGGAGTTTGCAAGAATAAAAGGAGTGAATATGGGTCAAGGGAATAATGCTCTGGGAAGCAAGACCACGTCCTATTACGTTTGGATGTGCGTTTCCGTTGTTTTTATGTTTTTGTTTGGGAAGATGGTAAAGCCCGGCGCGGGCATTACCAGCATGGGCATGAATGTCATCGGAATTTTCTGCGGTGTGTTGATCGCGACAATTGCCACCAATGAAATTTTTTGGCCTGCAGTGCTGGGGCTGTTTGCGATGGTCGTTTGTGGCTTCTCTAAGGCCGACAACTTGCTTGCGATGTGGTTTGGCAATTCTACCATCCAGCAGATCATCTGGGTTATGGCGTTTACCGGGGCGGTGACTGAAAGCGGTGCGATCAACGTTCTGGCACGTCAGATTCTCAGTATCAAACGATTGCAGGGGCATCCTATGCGTTTGGTCCTGACCATTTTCTTTGCGGTTCTTATTTGTTCCGCTCTCGTCAGCAGCCCGACGGCTATGTTGCTTTTGTGGTATCCCATCCTTGATGGTATCTGTGATAACTGCGGGGTGAAAAAGGACAGTGATCTGAAACGTCAGATGCTGCTTGGCGTATACATCTCGGCGATGGGTGCATATGTGCTTCCGTTCAAAGGTGTGCATCTTTCCTCCATTGCGATCATAAGCGGAATAATGGACGCGAACCATTTGGAATTTGACAATGGGGTGTATCTTTTTACGGCAACGCTCATCATCGTACTCTTCGTCCTAGGTTATGCGCTTTTCATGCGTTTCGTTTGGAAAACGGATATGACTCCGTTCGAGGCGTTTAAATTTGAAGACTTGAAGATGAAGGAGGAAGATCTTCGCATGACGGGACGCCAAAAGATTCTTTTTGGATTCATGTTGTTTGGCGTTCTTTTCCTTATCAGCAGTTTGTTGTTTCCCAAGGGGTCGCTGTTGATGAGAATTTACACGAAAATAGGGACGACTTGGGTGTGGGTGTTTCTGTTCGTCGTGCTCTGCATGATGCGCGATAAAGATGGGAAACCATTCATCAATGGAACGAAACTGCTCCAAACGAAAACCATGTGGAACATTGTCGCGGCCGCAGGATGTTTTACGATTCTTGGCAGAGCTATCGCCTCTGACGATTATGGGATCAAGGCTGCCATTAGTCATGTGCTGGTTCCCGTTCTTGGAAATGCGAGCTGGCCTATCATGGTGCTGTTCTGCGTCATCATTTCGACGGTTTTCACCAATTTCACCAATGGAATGCCAGTCAGTTTCACCATCAATGCGATTTGTATTCCTATTGCTTGCAAATTGCAGTTGGTCGGTGGTGGAAACGCCACGGTTTTGGGGACGGTCACCATCCTTTCCGGCTTGTGCGCCTTCTTGACAAATGGAGCCATTGCATATGCACCAATCCTGCTCGGACGTGAGGAAATGACGAACAAGTTCATTTGGACGAAGGGCGTGGTAACCAATTTGATTTTCATTGTTATTGCAAGTGTCATCGGTATTTTGTTCGGATATATGTTTTAGGATATGGGAGGTAAGGTAAATCATGAGGGAAGCGATCACAGAGAAACAGCGTACGACACCCGTATACGATGAGTGTGATGTGTTGGTTGTAGGTGGAGGAGCGGCGGGCCATTCCGCCGCCGTTGCCGCCGCCCGTGCTGGATGCAGGAACGTAATTCTCATGGAACGTTACGGATACATGGGCGGAGATGTTACGGGCGGATATGTCATTATGGTTCCGAACCTCAGTTGGTACGGGAAATCCTTTGTCCGGGGATTGCAGGAGGAATGGTTCACACGCCTTTCAAAAATTCCGGGGGCGGTTAAAGGTCCGTCGCTCCAGCAGATTGGCAGTACCGATCCCGTACTGCTTCATGCTTGGTCGTCATGGCATGATTGTGTGAGTAGCAGCGGATACGGTGGGGCGAAATCCCCCTGTTTGGTTCGTGCGGTATTCTTTGAACCAAATCAGCTCAAGATCGAACTTGACAAGATGCTTTTGGAGGAGAAGGGCAGTATCCGCGTTCTTTGCCATACGCTTGGTGCCGAGCCGATTATGGAAGGCAACGAGGTAAGGGGCGTAGTCTTCGAGAGCAAGGAAGGTCGAAAAGCGATCCTTGCGAAGACGGTGATCGATGCTACCGGTGACGGTGACATTTTCCGTCAGACGGGAGCGCCGTATGCCACTTTGGCCGACGGGGAATGCCGCTCAAGCACGACCGCCTTGGTTTGGAGAATCGGCGGTGTGGACTGGGCGCAATTCTATGAGTGGAAGCAGATACATCCCAAGGAAGCGAATGATCTTCGTCAGTCGCTCGGTCAGGTGGCCGGTTTCCGTTCGATCCCTCTTCCTTCATCGACGAATGATGTATGTTGGGTCAATAACTGGCACGCGAACAAAAACTGCAGCAACATCAAGGATATGACCGTGACCGAGATGGAAACGCGCAATACAATGAGAGACGTACTCGATTATCTGAAGCAAGCCGTTCCTACTGCGTTCCAAAATGCATATATTTACGACATTGCTCCCCAACTTGGTTGCAGATGCAGCTACCGTCTGCGCGGTGAGTATGTAATGAGCGGGAATGATTTTGCGTTTGCGCATCATTTTGACGATGTCATCGCATGGCACTCGACGATTTGCCAGATTAATGATTGTGGGCCTGTTGAAATCCCGTATCGCGCGATTTTACCGCGGAGAATTGACAACCTCCTCGCTCCCGGGCGCCATCTGTCGGCGGACAATGTGGCCATTGATTGGCTTAATCTGATTCCGCAATGTGTGGGCACCGGACAAGCCGCAGGCGTGGCTGCCGCAGTGGCTGCGGCGGAGGGCGTAAGCGTTCGAGCCGTCGACATCAAAAAAGTCCAGGATATTTTGGTGGATCAGGACGTTCCGCTTCCTCGCAACGAGAAATTCGAAAAGAAAGATCCTTCGTACGGCAAGTTCGTTGAGGAGCATCAGTGGGGGCTTTACACGGATCTCGCCAAAAAGGCGAGGGAAATGTCCGGAGCTTCCGAGAACTTCAAGGATGCAACGTGTTGGCGACCCGGTGCCGCAGAGGTCAAGCCCATGCCCAAACAGTGAGAAAATCTTGGCGATGATGCAGGATGAGAATGTTCCGAGCACCGGGGGCGGGAAGTTCCCGGTGCAAAATGACGCTGATGTTGAATTTCCGGAAAAAATCCTGACGACGGAGGATTATGAGGAATTGGTTCTTTTCCCCTCATGCAAGAGAAAAGGAATCTGTGACGGGTGTGGTCGTTGCGAGCATTGATTCCGGTGGATAAGGAGATGCGTCATGACAGGATCTCGAAAGGATACCGTCAAAGGTATCGATTTGCTTTGTGAGGATATGGTTTCGGCGACATATGAGCAGCACCGTGAAGAAAACGTGCGGATATTCAAGGATTGTCTTCTGGGCATTACTGGCTGTATCTTCGGGGGAAGCATCGTAAAAGAAGACGCTTTTGTTACGGGGTATTTGCGAAAACGAGGTGGGTCGGAGGACTTCACAAAGGGATTTCAGCTTCCCTTGGCGAACGCAGTGGCTTTGAACAGCTTATACGCACGGGCAAATGATTTCGGGCGCCTGTTTTTTTCGTGAATAACAACCATATCGCTTCCCATTGCAGCGAAACGTTGATTCCGACGGGGCTTACGCTTGCCTCCACGAAACCGATTACTGGCAGAGAATTCATCGCCAACGATATCGCGGCCGAAGATCTGGCCGCAAGGTCGTCGTCGATGCACGAATATCTGATGCGAGAAAGTATCGAGGAAAAGTTTCGTTCGCAGTGTTCGGTGTATGGAAACATCTCCCCAAAAAACGTAGAGAAGTTCATTGCATTGGATGGAGAACTCAAAAGCAGACTGGATGTGAGGGAATGTGCGACATTACAGGAATGACCATAATGATTATTTTGTGAATAAGTTTTTGCATTAAACATTTCTCATTTTTTTGAAAGTGCTTGAATTTATATATCTTGCAAGATATAATTTATATGTTACAAGATTTATAGGAGGAACGTTTTGAAACAACTATTGACGGGGAACGAAGCAATTGCCAGGGGCGCTTGGGAAGCTGGGGTTCGGTACGCTTCTGCATATCCGGGGACTCCAAGTACGGAGATTCTTGAAAATCTCGCAAAATACAAAGATGTGTATTCGGAATGGGCCCCAAACGAGAAAGTTGCGGTTGAATCCTCGATCGGAGCTTCCTTCGCGGGAGCCAGGGCTTTGGCGGCCATGAAACATGTCGGATTGAATGTTGCGGCGGATCCTTTGTTTACCGCCGCGTATACGGGGGTGAATGGAGGACTCGTCATCGTATCCGCCGACGACCCCGGAATGCACTCTTCTCAGAACGAGCAGGACAATCGGTATTACGCGAGGGCGGCCAGAATCGCCATGCTCGAACCGTCGGATTCTCAGGAGGCCAAGGATTTTGTTTCCAAGGCCTATGAGATATCCGAAAAATACGACATGCCAGTCCTGCTTCGGATGACGACGAGAGTGTGCCATTCAAAAAGCATCGTTGAATTGTGTGACAAAAAGGAAGTCCCGCTTGTCCCATACGTCCGGAAAGATAAATTCAACCCAGTTCCTGCGATAAGCAAGGGGCTTCATGCGAAGGTCGAGAAGAATTTGCGGGATCTGGAAGAATTCTCCGATGAGACCGATATGAATTTCATTGAATGGGGTTCGAAAAAAACCGGCATAATTTCAAGTGGCGTTTCATATCAGTATGCGAAGGAAGTTTTTGGTGATGATGCGTCGTATATGAAAATCGGGTTCAGTTATCCGTTGCCGATGAAGAAAATCAAGGAATTCGCTTCTCAGGTCCAACAACTTTTTGTCATTGAGGAACTTGAGCCGGTGATGGAGACAGAGATCAAGGCGGCGGGCATTCCTTGCATCGGAAAGGAAAAAATTCCTCGGGAAGGCGAACTCAACCCGGATATTATCCGTAAGGCTTTGCTGGGAATCCAAAACGAGACCGTGGATGAGAGCGACGTACGCATCGCGGCCCGACCGCCCGTCTTGTGCGCAGGCTGTCCTCACAGGGGGTTCTTTTACGAACTTGAAAAACACAAGGATCTCATTGTCGTTAGCGACATAGGTTGCTATGGCTTGGCTCCGAAAGATATCGCGATTTGTATGGGCGGGGGATTTTCAGTGGCACATGGAGCCCAGAAGGTATTCTCGTCGGCAGGAATGTCCACTCGATGCGTCGGCATCATGGGTGATTCGACTTTCTTCCATTCCGGGATGACCAGCATGCTCGAAGCGGTATACAACAAATCGAATGTATTGCTTGTCGTCCTCGACAATCGCATTACCGGTATGACGGGACATCAGGAAAATCCCGGTTCCGGGTATACGCTTGGAGAAGAACCGACTACGGCGACGAGCGTCGCTGACGTGGCGAAGGCTTTCGGAGTAAAGCACGTCCGCACGATCAATCCCTTGAATCTTGCTGAAGTGCGGGAGGCGATCAATTGGGGGCTCGGATTTACTGATCCTGCGGTACTTGTCCCACGATGGCCATGCGCGCTGAAGAAGTTCAGTCCCCTGGACAAAGAAGAATTCAGTGAAAAGAAAGTGGTATGCCGGGTGAATCCCGCGACATGCATTGGATGTAGGGCCTGCATTAGGACGGAATGTCCGGCATTGTCGTTCGATGTGCAGAAGAAGCAGGCGTTTATTGACGATAAACAGTGCAATGGTTGCGGCATCTGCGTTCAAGTTTGCCCGAAAAAAGCCATCGTAAAAGAGGAGCGGTAACATGGACAAAGTGAAGAATGTCTTGTTATGTGGCGTTGGCGGCCAAGGAACGATTTTGGCGAGCAAGATTTTGTCATTCGCATTGGTCGAAAGTGGGTATGATGTGAAGATGAGCGAGATTCATGGCATGAGTCAACGTGGCGGAAGCGTCGTAACGCAAGTCAGATATGGGCATAAGGTTTTTGCGCCGATCATCGGACAGGGAAGCGCGGACATTCTTGTCTCATTTGAAGCTATGGAGGCTTTGCGGTATTTGAAGGACTTGTCGCCCGAAGGGCATGTGGTTGTCAATGATTATGAAATCCAGACGGCGACTACGGCGAGCGGCTTGGAAGCGTATCCCGATGATGTCATAGAGACGTTGAAAAGAAAGGCGAATACCTATGTGCTGGATGCTGCCGGTATTGCCGAGAAGTTGGGAAATGAGAGATGCATGAATGTTGTTTTGTTGGGAGCGTTGGTCAAACTCATGGATCTCGAAAGCTTGGATTGGGATGCTGCGTTGAAATCTTCTGTGAAGCCAAAGTTTCTGGAGATAAATCAAAAAGCTTTGCGGGCAGGGATTGCCGCGGTTTCCTAACCGAAGGATGGTGGAATATGGTGTATCGAACGTTTGAGGAACTGATCAGTGCGATAAAGTTGAAAAAAACTTGTTCTCGCATGGCTGTCGCAGTTGCGGCAGATGAGCATACGATCCAAGCCGTTCTTCACGCACAAGAATCCGGGATCGTCCATCCTGTGTTCATCGGCGGGAAAGAACGGATCGACGACATTTTGAGGGGATTGGGTGCGAGTGTTCCTGATGAAGACGTCGTCGATGAAGAAGACGATGCCGAAGCGTGCCGGAAAGCCGTACGTATGGTACATGACCACAAGGCGGATTTCCTCATGAAAGGGAAGGTGGACACAAAAGTTTTGCTCAAAGCGGTGGTGGACAAGGATAATGGACTCGGGACGGGAAAACTGATGTCGCATTTTTCGATTTTTCAAGTCCCGGCCTACCACAAGCTGTTTGTTCCCGTAGATGGGGGAATGGTTCCGTATCCGACCCTTGAGCAGAAAAGGGAAATCATTGAAAACACAGTATCGGTGTTGCATCGTTTCGGAGTCGATACTCCGAAAGTCGGCGTCTTGGCCTGCGTGGAAAAAGTCAACACGCACATGCCTGAGACCGTCGAGGCTGCAGAGTTGGCCCGTATGAACCGTAGCGGAGAGATCACCGGATGCATCGTGGACGGTCCTGTCTCGTTCGATTGTGCCGTAAGTAAGGAAATCGCTGAATTGAAAGGGTATAAGAGTCCCATCGCCGGTGATGTCGATGTACTTCTGGCTCCCGATATCCACACGGGGAACACAATGGGGAAAATGCTTGTGTGTTTTGCCGGCGCAAAGATGGCCGGCTTCGTTACGGGAGCGGCATGCCCCATCATCGTGACCAGCCGTGGATCGAGCGCGGAAGAGAAATTCTACTCCATTGTCTTGGCGTCCGCCGCGGCATCGAAGGAGGGTTGAAATGGAGAAGATCCTCGTCATCAATCCCGGTTCAACCTCAACGAAGATCGCTTTGTTTGATGGTGAGCGAGAAGCATGGAAGAAGAGCATTGATCACGATCGGTCTGAACTTGGCAAATATCCGACGGTATATGATCAGATTGACATGCGGTATCAGTTGGTGATGGAAGAATTGAAGACGCACGACGTGGATCCCTCCGAACTTTCCGCGATCGCCGCCCGCGGAGGCCCCATCGCCCCGATGGAGGGGGGGGCGTATGAAGTGAACGACGAGATGGTCGACGTGATTTTCCATCGTCCTCAGGATTTGCACGTTTCTATTATTGCGGCGGTGATCGGCTTGAAAATCGCGCGCAAAATAGGGAAGAAGGCGTATATTTACGATGCGGTATCCGTTGATGAAATGGATCACGTATTAAAAATAACGGGGCTTCCCGAGATGTATCGACGGGGGCAAGGGCATAATCTGAACATGAGGGCTGCCGCGCTCAAGTATTGCGATACTGTGGGTAAAGATTATCATAAGACGACATTGATCGTTTCCCATTTGGGAGGAGGCATTTCCGTCTCTCTCCATAAAAATGGAAGAATCATCGATATCATCAACGATGAAGACGGGTGTTTCGCACCTGAACGGGCCGGATGTGTTCCCCAGACTCAGTTGGTCAACCTATGTTACGGTGGAAAATTCTCAAATAAGGAAATGCTCCGCCATCTGAAAGGCGATGCCGGTCTTGTAGCTTGGTTGGGGACGAACGATACGCGTGACGTAGAGAAAATGATTTCCGAAGGAAATGAAAAGGCGCGGATCGTATATGAAGCCATGGCGCTCAATGTCGCAAGGAACATCGGGAAAGAGGCGCCGGTATGTCACGGAAAGGTCGATCAGATAATTCTCACAGGGGGAATCGCATATTCCGAAATGTTTACCCGCATGATTATTGACGATGTCAGTTGGATATCGCCCGTTTCAATTATTCCGGGTGAAAACGAAATGGAAGCTTTGGCGTTCGGGGTTTTGCGTGTTCTCCGCGGGCAAGAACGGGCTAAAGAATTTCATGAACAGCCCGAGTGGAAACTTCATTGACGTCTCTTACGTCGTTCCTTGGGCGCTTTGCGGATCCTGCTGGGGTGGTGGCTGCCCCGTCACCCCCTGCCGGAACGCCTTGGGCGGACATCCCGTTTCATTGGTAAACGCCGTGGTGAAGTTTGCCGCGGAACTGTAGCCGATCTGGTTCGCTATCTCCTTGATCGTCATGGACGAGTTGAGCAGAAGTTGCTTCGCCTGGTCCATTTTCAAATTCCTGACCATTTTCCCCGGGCTGTTGTGGTACAGTTCCTTACAGATGCGAAACAGGTTCGGCCGACTGAAACCCGCCTCGTTGCAGAGATCCGTCACGTTCCATGCTTCGTTGATGCGACTGGTCACTTTTTCCCATAACGGCATGACTCTCATGCGGTTGTACTTGTCGCGGAGATTCTCGGTCAACCCGAGTGAACGTTCCAGATAAATGAGAAACAGCTGTTCGAAAAGATCAAGCGCTTGCGATGAGTGAATGTCTGAATACACTTCTTCTTTCATGATGAAAAGGAACAAAGACTTCAACAACGGTCCGTTGGCGAACGGAATGATGGCGTAATCCAGACATTGCGGAAGAAACGGCGGGGTTTTCTCTTCCCAGATGGTCAGCCAGATCATCTCCCATGGAATCGGTCCGACCGTCTCTTCGTGATGCCCCTGCCCCATGGCATTGCTGATGAAAGCTTCTCCGGGCTTTGCGGTGTGCTCCGTTCCGTCCTCCATCAGGTATTTTCCCTTTCCTGAAAGCGTAAGGACGACGACATGGAAACCCCGTCGGGACATCCTTTGCACCCAGAACGTGTCATCGAGAATACCGTACCCTCCCTGCTTGATTTTCATCGCGGCGAACGTGGGGGAGTTGATGGATGCCGAGGCAAGATGCCGTTTGTCGTATCGTTGTGGTTCATGAACGATCTCTCGCGTGTACTGCATGGAGCAATTATATCCGTTCCGTTGGAAAGAATGAAGAACAGAATGAGACGAATTCAAATGTTTTAGAAACGGAGAGAGATTCTTCTTCGGGGCATATTCCCTTTAAAATTCTTTGTGTATAAAAACTCACGGGGTGTCTTTTTGTGGGTTTGTTGTTTCGCAATAATATTAATTCAAAATGTTTTTGGAGGAATACAGATGGAAACTTATCCATACGATCCTTGGCAGAAATGCAAGACGATAAGCGGTCTCGCCGCAGACGAGGTTATTTCTGCGTTACAGAAGGAGATTCGGAGAAACCATCCGGAAAATGCGGCCGTTTTGGCGTATGAGATGTTGCTTACCAGCGAGGATATGGAAGAATATCTGTGGTACCGGCTCAGGACGATCAGCGTGGAGGACATCGGTATGGCCAATCCCATCGCTCCGATTCTGATTGCCAGTCTCGACCAGATGCGCCGTCAGGCGGGCAAACATGACGGTGACCGCCGTCTGCTGGCGATTCACGCCGTACGGTATCTCTGCCAAAGCCAGAAGGATCGTTCCAGCGACGAGATGCTGAACTGGATCATCAAGGAGTATGACGCGGGAACGCTCCGTCCGCAGATTCCTCCGTATGCGCTGGACAAGCATACTTTGGCCGGACAGAAGAAAGGAATGGGAGAGCAGTATTTTTATGATGAGGCTTCAAAAGTGTCACCTGAATGGGAAGGACGTGACAAAACCTATCGGAATCGTATTTTGAGGATACTTGCAGAAAGCAAGAAAGCCGATGCATAAGCAATAAAGGGAGACATGAACATGAACAAACGTATTGTTCTGACAGCGGTTGCGTTGTCTGCGGCGTCGATGATGTTCGCAGGAGGCACCAAGGAAACGGCTCCGGAAACTTCCGGAGCCACGCAGAAAGTGGTAACCACCGTCTGCAGGGCTTCGTATGCGGACGAGCAATGGTACACCACCATGAACGCCGATTTCGAGAAAGAAACGGGAATCCATGTGGACGTGACGCCTACTCCCGGTAACGACGATGATCATGATGCGAAGGTCAATGTTGATCTTCTCGCCGGCGGAACGGTGGATGTGGTCGAATCTCTCGGTCCGAAGAACTTTACCATACGCAACGAAGGAAAGTTTTTCATGCCGTTGAAGGATTTGGTCGCCAACGCCGGTGTGGACGCCACGGCCCTATGGGGCGCAAATCTCCCCGTTGACAAGAACGGGGAATACTACGGTATCCCGTTCAAACAGGAGATGTGGTGCGTATACTACAACAAAGACATATTTGATGCTGCCGGCGTTCCGTATCCTTCCGGCTCATGGACGTGGGACGAGTACGTGGCGACCGCAAAGAAGCTGACGGACAAGACGAAGGGGATTTACGGTTCCTTCATGCAGTCGGATACGCAGTATATGTATCTTCCGGCCTGTCAGAAGAAGGTTCCGTTCTATAAAGCGGACGGGACATGTAATTTTGACGATCCTGAATTCTCCAAGGCCATCTCGTGGTACAAGAATCTTTCCGCCTCCGACGGTATCCAGATGTCCGTTTCCGATCTGAATGTCGAGAATGCGAGCTGGAACTACTATGCCCTTGCCGGCGACCATTTGGCGATGTTCATGCAGGGGAACTGGTTCGTCAGATTGCTGAACAGTCAAAAGGACTATCCTCGCAACTGGAAATACGGCATCACCCAATTGCCCAGTGCGGGTCCGGAGGGAAACACCAATCTGGTATCCCAGGGATACGTTTCCGTCAACAAGAATGCGGCGCATCCAAAGGAAGCGCTGACGTACGCATTGTGGATCGCCCAGAATCAGTGGAAATATGAAGGTGGAATCCCCGCGCTGGCGAAATTGACGCCGGAGCAGCAGAATGCGGCGTTCTCAGCCGTTGCGGAAGCTTCCGACGGACAGGTCTCCGTCGATGAGTTGTACAATGCGCTTCTGAACAACGGTATGGGCGTGACGGACTCCGACATTGTCGGTCCTTCGGCGACGGAGTACAACAGCATCGTGAAAGAAGAGGTTTCCTCCTATTGCATGGATTTGCAATCGCTGGATGACACGATCACCCACATTGTCACTCGGGTGAACGAAGCCATCAAGAACGCGCAGTAAGAGAGAGGGTAGGTTGATGGCGCGCAAGGGAAAAAGCGAGGAACGTACGGCATGGCTTTTTGTGACGCCGTTCCTCATCATGTTTGCGGTATTCAAACTGTATCCGATCTTTTACGGATTCGTGGTAAGTTTCTGGAACCGTAATTCCGCGCTTCGGATGGCGGATCGTTCCTTTGCCGGCTTTTCCAATTATCTGAAGGTGTTGCAAAGCGGAACCTTTTGGTCTTCGTTTTGCAACTCTTTGGAGTTTTCCGTTATCTATATCGTTGCGATCATGTTCTTCGGAGTGCTGTTGGCGGTTATGTTCAACAACAAGTTTCGTGGACGTTCGTTCGTCAGAACGTGCTTCTATATGCCTTACGTTACCAACATGATCGCCGTCGGCATCGTTTTCAAGTATTTGCTCAATCCCTCCAAAGGGCCCTTCAACGCACTTTGGCGCGCATTCGGGGCTTCCGGTCCCCAGTGGTTGAACGACCAGCATCTTGCGCTCCCCATTTCCGCATTGATCGGCGTGTGGGTGGCGTTGGCATTCAACATCATCACCGTACTGGCCGCTTTGCAGGATATCCCGCGGGATTTGTATGAGGTCGCCGATCTTGAAGGGGTGACGTTCTGGCAGCGAATGCGGTTCGTGACCCTGCCATGTCTTGTTCCCTCGCTCTTCATGTTGCTGACCATTTCGATCATCAATTCGTTCCGAAAACTATACGACGATCGTCGGATTGACGAACGGCGGTCCCGGTACATCCTCGATGGTGCTTTCCCTGCAGATATACAACGATGCGTTTCTCTATCAAAAATTTTCCATCGCTTCTGCGGAAGGGGTACTCTTCACGCTTTTTATTGTATTGGTCAACCATTTGGTTGCCCGTTGGAGGGCGAGATGGGAGATGAGATGAACAGGAAGCGTCCCGTTTTCACCGCGGTCATGTGGTTGCTCGGATTGTGCATGATCTATCCATTTGTCATGATGGTGTCTATCGGGTTCAGACCGGCGGGGCTTGCATATGAGCCTTTGTTCGCTCCGGTCAAGCCGATTTTGGACAATTACGGAAAAGTGTTGTTTCACAAAAATTTCGGGGACTGGTATCGCAATACCATTCTTACCGTCTGTATTACGATCGTGCTCCGGCTCCTCGTCACGCTTCCCGCAGCTTATGCGTTCAGCCGGTTGCGGTTCAGGGGAAGCCGTTTCGTCATGGCGGCCTTGATGGCCACGCTGATGGTCCCGGGAGAGACGACCATGGTTCCCCGGTATCTGTTCTTCCGACAGTTGCACCTGCTCGATTCCATGTGGGTCATTATTCTCCCCGAGATCAGCGAGGTGTTTTACCTGATGTTGATGACCGAGTTCTTCCGTTCCATTCCTGAGGACTTCTCCGAGGCCGCGAAGATCGACGGTGCTGGCCACGGAACCATTCTCCTCTGCCTGTTTCTCCCGTTGTCCGGTCCGTCTGTCGCGACGACGGTGCTGTTCAGTTTCATCAACATCTGGAATAATTTTCTTGATCCGTATCTGTTCATCAGCACGGTGAGCCACCAACTCATTACGCCGGCCCTCCAGTATTTTCAGGAGCGGGGCGGGGCGAACATTCCCATGCAACTTGCAGGTGCGACATTTGCGGTGGTTCCCGTCGTCTTCCTTTTTATCTTCACACAACGGTATTTCGTTGCCGGGGTTTCTTCCTCCGGTATCAAAGGATAGGAAAAATGAGTCAATTCATGTCGTATGATCCATGGGCGAACGTCACGACCCGTAATGGAATTCCTGGAGACGAAATCATCTCCATGTTGCAGAAATCGATCCGCAGGGGGCTTGAACACAATGCCTTGTGCGCCGCATATGAGATGTACATCACCAGTCCGCAGTTTGAGGACAAGATGTGGCGGAGACTGCTTTCGATCAGCGTTGAGGATATCGGTTTTGGCGATGTGCACGCCCCCGAACTTATTTATACGCTGTATAACATGCGCAAGGAGTTCCTGTACCAGGACGGAGACAGGCCGATGTTCTTTGTCCATGCCATCAGATATCTTTGCAGGCAAAAGAAGGAACGCTCCAGCGACAATGTCAAGAACATGGTGATCAAGGACTTTTCCCACGGACGCACCGTGACGGTTCCCGATTACGCCTACGACCTCCATACGAGAAAGGGGCGCGCAATGGGGAAAACCGAACTTGATTTCCTTACCGATTCAAGCAAAGTCATCCCCCAATTGGAAGGTGAGGACATCAAGAAGATTTACGCGGAATACCTGGAATACTGCAAGCATGAAAAAGAGGATGTCGGCAAACCCGAGGTACAACCGTTCGAGTACAACAGCTGGCAGTACTGATCTTCCGCTTATCGTGGTGCGAAGACGCGGCAGAACTGCTGTACCATCCGGGACAGCGCCCAATCGTCTTCGTCCTTTTCTGTGATGTTTTCCTCATCGACGAACGAAGCGGCCGCGCACGAAAACAACGTGGTCGCAAGATCGAGGTCCGGAATGTCAAGACGTCCTGTGTCGGAAAGCGTCTCCAGTACGGCTTGGGTCTGTGCCTGGAACATGTTGAGAATCGCTTTGGCCCTCTTTGCGGCCCGTTGGTCGGTAAAGCGCATCTGGAACACGATTCGGTAGGCCCAGCGCATCGGGACGGTGGTATACGCCGCCACCCAGTGCCGCACTGTTTTCTGGAGCACTTCTTCCGCAGATCCGGAAAGACCGATCATGTCGTTTCCTTTGAACGTATCCATCAATCGGTACATTCCATCGATGATCTCCTCCTTGCTGCTGAAATGGCTGTAAAGAGAGGCCTTGGTGATGTGGGCTGCTTTTGCGATATCGGATAATGAGACGGAGGCAAGGCCTTTTTCCGAGGCAAGACGGAGCGTCAGGAGGATGACTTGTTCTCTGGTTTGTGTGGTATGCATGTTTATATCCTACCGAACGTTTGGTAGTTATTCAAGATGGTTTTTCTTGAATGGAAACAAATTGTTAAGGGAAAGGTGTTGTTATTCTTCCAAAAACAAGTCAGTATGAAACCATCTTTGATAAAGGATAGTGACATGTACGCACTTGTAGAAATTCTCGGTAAGCAGTACAAGGCCATCGAAGGCGAAACCCTCCGTGTCGATCATATCGACCTGAAGAAAGC
>JBAXYP010000014.1:0-14887 GCA_041670725.1 Sphaerochaetaceae bacterium | reverse complement strand
TATCGGTAAAGAACTCAAAAATCTTACGCTTACATACGATGAATCAGAAAAGTATTTTGGAATTTCATCATCATATACAGGAAATTATAGTTTAGAAGGATCAAAACTTTATCGATACAATGGGGACCCCTTCTTGTCAAGTGGTTTTTCATCGGAAGATGATTATGAAAAGGTTACATCGGGAAATACTCCCTATATCTACGTTTATGCTGCATTTTGTATTTCTCCAGATGGGAATGATGCTGGATTCAACAATATCTTTTGGAGTCAGCTAATATATCTTGGTTCCATTAAACTTACATAAGAATGGTCTAATTTTTTAAATGTATATAATATATATTCTGTAAACTAGAGGGGAGTTCTTTGCTTTCCTCCAGTACGATGGTACAAGATCAGCCAACTTGGTATACTTCGAACATGATCAATTACACATTTGAACCGAAGCAAACGCTTTCCGAAGCGTTGATGCAGTTGTTTGACATCGCAAAAATGCTCAGAAGTCCCGAAGGATGTCCATGGGACAGAAAACAGGACGTCAAGACGATCGCAAGCAACATGCACGACGAAGTATATGAATACCAAGACGCTCTGGACAAAAATGACCTTAAAGAACAATCTGAAGAACTGGGAGACGTCTTGTTCAATGTGATGCTCCTTATGGAGATGCATGCCGAGAGACCGGATTTCGACATCGTCAAGACGGTAAACGACATCTGTGAGAAGCTCTACAGACGTCATCCGCATGTTTTCGGAAACGTAACGGTGAAGAATACAGACGAAGTACTGAGAAACTGGGATCAAATCAAAGTCGAAGTCGAGGGAAAAGCCCACGCTCCCGATGATTTCTTCTCGCGTGTTCCGGACTCTCTCCCTCCGCTTGAACGATCCAAGGAAATATCAAAACAAGCGGCAAAAGTTGGTTTTGACTGGCCGGATACGCAAGGTGTGATCGACAAAGTGTGTGAAGAACTTGATGAGGTGATCGAAGCGGATACCGCCTTGGATCGTGTGCAGGACGAAGTCGAGATGGAAATTGGAGATTTGTTTTTCGCCGTTGTAAATCTCGCACGCCATCTTGGTGTCGATCCAGCGACGGCCCTGCACAAATCGAACGCCAAGTTCGAACGTCGTTTCAACGGTGTGGCGAAACTTGCGGAAAGAGACGGCGTCCCGTTGGACAAGACGCACATCCGTGAAGAAAACGATTTGTGGGACAAAGTGAAATCCCTCGAACCCAAAGGCGAACACCACCAGAAACCGACGACTTACTGAATGTCGAACTTCTTTCTGAAGAATGAGAAATAATCGTCGTCCCACGTACCCGCAAAAATCTGTTTGCGCGTCATGGCGACGTCGCTGGCTATCTTGAACTTGTTCGCTTCAGGTCCGAACAGTGTCTTCACCAGGTTCGCCTCTCCTTCCGTCCTGATCTCATAGATATGGTCGTCTGTCCTCTCTACGCCTGGTTTTGCACAAAGGATCCGATCATACGATTCGTTGCCGCGTGTATCGACAGTAAACAACGAACCTTTCATGTACGGAGCGAGCGATTGTTTTCGTCCCGTGGGATCGTGAGGAAGAAACAAAACCCCGGTAACGGTATAGCCCTCAGTAAGTGAACCCTGGATACGTTTCGCTACGTCGCTTTCCGTCATTCCCTTGGGCAACAGGATATCGCACAACGCCACCTCGCCTTCTCCTCCAACCCCCAAGGAAAGCGGATTGACGAATTCCATACGAGGTTTCGGATTGAAACCTTGGGAGAAGTCAAGACGCAACCCGGAACGCTGAAAGCTCATTTCCCAATTGCGCATTGCGTTGATGTGGCTGATGTACAACGATCTTCCTTCCCTTCTGTATTGAATGACAACCTGTACCATCGCATCCTTCGGCGCTTCCTCCCGTTCAAGGAGCGGAATCGTATCCTCTTTGTCGTCGACGACTTTGAATACTTTTGTGCATACACCGCAGGCATGGTCGCACTCCGGCAGACAACGGCTTGTCAGCAACCGCTGTTTCGCCTTTTCCCATTCGTTTTTCAGATAGGTTTTCCCTACTCTCAACGATATGCCGTCCCATGGAAGCGGAGCATCAATGTCGTACTCCTTGTAGATCGCCTCGGAGGGATCATAACCGGCATCTGCGATCGCCTTGTCCCAGCCTTCCTCATTCATGTGTTCGCTCCATGCATCGAGCCTGCACCCGTTCTTGTAGGCGTTCTCGATGACGATCGCAAACCGTCCATCCCCGCGGCTCACCAAACCTTCAAGATAACTAATGTACGGTTCGTGATAACTGACCTTGCATCCGCGAATCCTTTCGCTGATGGCGCGCTTCAAAGATGAGAGTTGTGTATAGGATTCCTCGGCCGTCAATTGCTTCGCCCATTGATACGGGGTGTGCGGCTTGGGGATGAATGTCCCGATATTGATGTTCATATTGATCCGCGTCGCATCATAGATCTGTCCGAGATAATCGACGATCGCCTGATTCTCCATCTCCCTGTCGACGAACGGCAACCCTACCATGAAATAGAATTTTGCAAGCCGCCATCCCCTTTTCTGTGCTTCCCGGATGATCTCGATGATCTGGGCAGGATCAACAATCTTGTTCACCGATTGTTGCCATGCCTTGAGCGGAGTCTCGATAGCGAACGTCAGCCCGCTCTTGCGTACTTCCGAAAGCTGCTCAAGTACGTCAAGATTGAACGTACTCACTTTCAAACTAGGAAGCGAGAACGAGATATGGTCTTTCATATACCGCGCGTTGAGATTCTGGATCAACTCCTTGATATGAGGATAGTCGCCGCTGGAAAGCGAACTGAGGGTGATCTCCCGGAATCCGAATCCGTGGACGATCTGGTCAACCTGCTCCATGATGGTTTTCTGGCTCCGTTGGCGGTATGGTTTGTAGTATTGTCCAGCATGGCAGAAGCGGCAACCGTTGGGACAACCACGCATGATTTCCACGATGCCGTTGTCCTGAGCCACTTTGAAGTTCGGGACGACGAAATACCGGAATGTATGATCGTCGGCGGTGGCGAACGATTGGTCAAATCTGCGTCTTGCAAGTTTTTTTCCAGGATACCAGAGAAAGTCCAGAGCTTTCAGTTCTCTGATGATCTCCTCTCTAGACTTTCCCGTGACCTTTCCGTTTTTGATGATGGAAACGACTTCATCCATGCCGTTCTCCGCTTCCCCGATAAAGGTGAAATCGATGAACCGTGAGAACGGAAGAGGATTGGTCGAGGCGGGCCCGCCGGCGATGACGATGGGATCGCCATCCTTCCTGTCTTCGACATGAAGCGGAATTCCCCCGAGATCGAGAATCTGGAGAATGTTCGTCATGCACAACTCATAGCCGATAGAAACGCCCAACATATCGAGATCACGAAGCGGGCGTCCCTCGTCAAGCGTATACAATGGCAATCGTCTGCTTCTGAGCAACTCTTCGAAATCCTTTCCAACGGCGAAGACCCGATCACAATGCACATCATCCATCCGGTTGAGAAGATCGTACAGGATTCGGATGGCATGGTTGCTCATCCCGATTTCATACAAATCGGGGAAACAAATCGCGACGTGCACCGTGCACGACGCAGGATCCTTCCTTCCATAATGGAACTCTCCCCCACAATACCTCGCGGGGTTTTCCACCATAAGAAGATCATGTTTCACTTCATTCAAGACATTCATGTCCCGTTTCCTCCGGAAAGAATTTGATAACGTCGTGCGAGCACCCGCTGTCCCGCCTTTGTCGCGATGTCCGCTAGCATATGGTACAACAAAGCGGAATCTTTGACTGTCCCTTCCAGTCCCTGACCAAATGAAAGCAAAAGGGAAGCGTCCTGAGGGGACAGATTCTGGCCATCATACAACGAAAGGACAGCAAGTTTCTCATCGGGATCCATACCCTTCGACTCTGAAATCACACTTTGTACGGACGCATTCCCGCCATGAAGCATAGAAACATACTCCAACTGATCAACCGTGCCTTTGAGATACGTGTCAAAGATTCCCTTTGCTTTTTCCGTATCACCGAGCGCAAGCGCCGCTTGATATCCATATCGGGCATGCTCCGCATCGATTTCGGAAATCCGTCCAAAAAACTGAAGCGTTCTTTGATAATCGGCGTTGGCAAACGAAAAGGCAATCATCTTAAGGTTCGCTTCGTTCCACCGCTTGTCCCTCACGCCAGACATGGCAAGATACAGATCCAACGTCCCGTACGCATCGGGAATGTCGCCGAGAGCTTCGTATGCGATACTCTCGTACCACAAACGTTCCGTAGTGATGGTTTTTTGTTGTTTTGCGACTCGAATAGTCTCTTCGGGAGTAAGATTACCCCAGATCGGCTCACAAAAAAGCGCAGACACAAAAAAAAGGAAGGACAGAACAAAGAGAATCATACGTTTTCTCATGTCCATCCTTCCTTATCCTCAAAAAAAATCCGGTAGGCAATAAGCCGGGTTCTGTATCAACGATCATCTATCCAGGATGTTGGTTACCCAACATCTCAAGCGACCTACCCGCAGCCTCTAGGCGGACAACCCAGACTGCATATTTGGTCTTGCTCCTGACGAGGCTTGCCGTGCCATGACTGTTACCAGCCATGCGGTGGGCTCTTACCCCACCATTTCACCCTTACCCTTGCGGGCGGTTTGCTTTCTGTTGCGCTATCTCGAGCGTTACCGCTGCCGGCCGTTAACCGGCGTCATGTCCTGTGGAGCCCGGACTTTCCTCAGGAGTATTGCATCCTGCGATCATCTATCCTACCGGAAACAAATCACACAATATCATTGAATTCGTCGTCGCTGGTAAAATCGGACAGTTCTGCGCCGCCCTCCTCTTCCTCAGGAACGGCATCTTCATCTTCCTTCGCCGTTTTCTTGAACTGTTCCTCCGCTCCTTCAACCTCTTCGTAATACAGGATACGGGAACAGTACGGACAAAATTCAATCTTTTTCGCCAATCGTACGTCATTGACAAATTGGATCGGCAACATGATATGGCAACCTTGACAAACCAGACCGTGGATCGGAACGATGCCTTTCCCATGCTTGTTTTTCACGATATTCGCAAATTTATTATACAGATCAATGTCGATATCACCATCAACAAACGAAGCGCATTCCTTATCGATCGCATCAAGGCTTGCCTGTTTTTCCGTGGTCAGGCTTTCTATCTTGCTTGATTCGGCGTCAACTTCGCTCTGTTGAAGTTTCAAAAGAGATTCCTTTTCGGAAAGCTGGGCATCCATTTCCTGAACCTGTTGTTCCTTGGCATGGACTTGCTTGAGCAGATTCTGTTCTTTTTCCCCGGCGTCCTGAATCTCTTTCTCCAACGCTTCGTACTCCCGCTGCGTGCTGATCGATTCCATTTTCTTTTCGCTCGCTTCGCGGCTGGTGACCGTCATATCATAATCGTAACGAAGACTTTTCAGCTCGTCCTTAGCCGCTTTGTCTTTGTTTATATCCTCTGTGTACTCACCGCTGATTTTCGCCAAGAGATCCCGCTTGACTTTCAAATCTTTCGGAAGTTTTTCAATTTCTTCCTCAAGCGTGAATTTCTGCATCAGGCATTCCTGCAACTTGGTAAGTTTCTCAAACACTTTTTTCTCTTCCATCATTTACTCCTGCTCGATCAAATGAAATCCTTCAGTATTCTGCTTCGTTTCGGATGGCGAAGCCGACGCAAGGCTTTCGCCTCGATCTGTCTGATCCGTTCACGAGTCACTTCAAAATACAACCCTACTTCTTCCAATGTCAATGAGTATCCGTCATCCAGACCGAAACGCATCCGTAAGACTTCCTGCTCTCTGTCAGGCAACGTCGCCATTACCTGGTTGAGCTCTTCCTTGAGAATCGCGTATGCGGTTTGTTTCGCCGGATCCTCCACTTCCTTGTCTTCGATAAAATCGGAAAGAAGCGAATCCTCTTCCTCTCCCACGGGCGTCTCGAGACTGATCGGTTCCCGCGCGACGTTCTTCACCGCCTTTACCTTGTCTTCCGTCCAGCCAAGTTTCTCGGCTATTTCCGAATCGGTCGGCTCCCGGCCGAACGTCTGCATCAGCATACGGGATTCCCTCACAACCTTGTTGATCTGCTCGATCATATGAACCGGAACTCTGATGGTCCTCGCCTGATCGGAAATGGAACGGGTAATCGCCTGCCTGATCCACCATGTCGCATACGTGCTGAACTTATATCCCTTGCGGTATTCGAATTTCTCTACAGCCTTGATGAGTCCAATATTGCCTTCCTGGACAAGATCGAAGAAATGGAGGCCGCGGTTCGTGTATTTCTTGGCGATGGAGACGACAAGCCGAAGATTCGCCTTGATCAGACGATCCTTGGCGTTTTTCATCATCTTCTGCCCTTCCTTGATCTTCACCGCGTGTTTCAGGATTTCTTCGCACGGTTCCTCAAACTTATATTCAATGTTCCGTACTTCCTTTTCGGTGACCTGAAGATCTTTAATCAAATCCTTGATCTCATAACTTGAGAGCTGAAGCGTCTGTTCGATTTCCCCGCTTTTCGTGCTGGTATTCAAATCACGTCCAAGTTGGCGCAGTTCTTTCGCATTGGAAATCTGCAGGCGGTTTTCAATCTTCTGGATTTTCTCCGTACAGGTATTGATATCCGTCTCGGCCTTTACAAAGTCGTTGGTGAACGCAAGGATCTCCTCCTGCTCGAGTTTTACCTTTGAGAGCTTATCAAGGAGTTTCCTCCTTTGTTTCGCCATCCCATCGTCATGCAGAATATCCTCTCCGCTGGAGATCATCTGCTCTTTCTTGGAAATATACGATTTCAATGAGGACTGCAAATCTTTCAACTGCTCGCGGTAGTATTGGGAATACCGCTTCTGATTGGTGATCTGCTCCTTGTATTCCTGAGGGCTGAACTCATCCCCGTCCTCTTCAAATTTCGTGCTGAGGGTTTTGACGATCTCATGGAATTTGGTGATCATGACACCGCTCTGGCTGATCACCTCCTTGATGATTTCCGCACCTTTCTCCATCTTTTTGGAAAGTTCGACTTCCTGATCGGCGGTAAGCAGATTTTCCCTGCCGATTTCCCTGAGATACAATCTGATCGGATCGTCTCCGCTCGATTCCCCATGGTCGGTACCGAGAATCGCCGACGAATGGCTCCGGTGGTCAATATCCCCATCATGGTCATCCAAAGACGAGATATCGACGAAGTGTTCTCCTGAACCCACGGAATCGTCGTCTCCGCCCATCTGGGACCATCCGCTCCTCAACGACCCCTCATCCTCGCCTTCTTCCGCTTCTTCTTCTTCGTCGGTTTCTTCTTCTTCGTCGGAATCGGATGACGTGTGTTTCTTGGAGGAAGAAGTATCTTTCTTGATTATGGCAGGCGAGACAAAATCGTCTCTTTCCTCAGTGATCACCTCGTCATCGGGAGAAACGTCTTCGAGCAATGCATCGTCTTCAGGCTCTTCCTGCTCAAGTTCTTCCTCGTTGGTGAGGTCTTCCGGTGTGGGGCCATCCTCTTCGACGAATGCTTCGTCCTCGGTCGCGGCGGAACCTTCATCGGTAACGACGATGCCCGCATCGTTCGCCAAGGACTGAATGACCTCCTCGACATCTTCATCGGAGGCTTTTTCCTTTCCTCCAAACGCACCGACGATGTCGCTCCTCGTTACGTTGTGATGTTCGGCGAACTTCTTCACCATTTCCTTGACGATAGTTTCCAAAACGTTGTCTTCAAGCATCCTTGTCAATCCCTATCCTTTTCTGGCCGTTGCAGCTTTTTTTGTAACTTGTTGATGTGGTCGTTGATCATCATATACGTTGAGACGACCTCATCCTGATTCTCCGAAGTACCCCCGATCTCCATGAGATGACGACAGTCAGCGAGTTGTTTCTGCAGGTTCCGTATGGTTATCCGTACGATCGCTTCGTTCAGCACCGCGGGAACGTCTCTTTTGTATTCATCCAACGAGAATGAAGAAGAAACATCACTGGCGAGCTGCGCATCTTGGATTTTCTGCAGAAAGTATTCGTCGCCCTGCTCCAACGATCCCTCACGGGTCGCGTCTTCAAGAAGCTGGTACAAGGCTTTCGCCTCGCCATCCTCAAGATCCTCATACTGGAGAGAGGGTCGCACTTCCTTAAACAATGAACGATTATTCACCACATACAGCATTGTCCTTAGGTCTATGTTTTGGCGATAGGGATCAAGAGGTTTGATTTGTTGCTGCTCTTGCCTGGCCCTTGGCTTTTCCACCATTGGGCGTCTGCCTTTGTAAAAATCCTCAAGGATAGCTGTCTGCGATACTTCAAGCACCTCCGCAAGTTGTTTGATCAAGTCATTCCGCACGATACTTGATGTTGTGGCGTCAAGATACGGTTTTACTTCCTGAAAAATGGAATACTTACCATCGGACAAGGTTACATCATAATGAGTTACTGCGTTCTGTACAAGATACGCAAACCCACTTTGTACCTCGTTGACCTCATTTTTCAGCTCTTCTTCCCCGGAGTTCTGCACCACTTCAGAAGCATCCTTTCCTGAAGTAAGCACGGCGACCCCATTTTCCAACTCTTCCGTTTGTGCCAAGGACAAAGCCTTGACCGTCGCGCTTTGCCCCGCCTTATCGCTATCAAAGAGCAATGTGATCTTGTTCACATAGCGTTTGAGCAGTTTCGCCTGCTCTTCGGTGAATGCGGTCCCAAGAGGAGCCATGGCAGGGGAAAGATCCGCCTGATGGAATGCGACCACATCGAAGTTCCCTTCGCAGATGATCGCCGTCGCATCGCCTCGCTTCAGGGAATCAAGCGACTCGTAGATGCCGAACAGATTGTGCTTCTTGCTGTAGATGATGGTCTCCGGCGTGTTGATGTACTTCGATTTGCTCGTGCCGGTAAGATCCCTTCCGCTGAAGGCAACCGTTCTTCCCTGCCATGTACGTACAGGAAACATCAAACGGTCCCAAAAGATCGCATACGGGTAATGGTTTCGCGAAAACAACCCCGATTCCTTCAGCAAATCATCGCTGTACGATTTCTTTTTGAGGAACGAATACAAAAAATCGCCGGATGCGGGGGCATATCCAAGATTGAATTTCTCCCACATCTCCCGCTGCACATGCCTGCTCTCGAGATACTCTCTCGCCTTTGCCCCCGACGCGTCCGAAGTAAGGAAGTAATGGAACGTTTTGCTGATACGCTCGTACAACTCGTAAAGGGACTCGCGCATATCGTTGCGTTGCTTTTCTTCAGGAGTCATTTCCTCGAGCTGTACGCCCGCCTGCTTGGCAAGCGTCTCCACCGCCTGAACAAACGAGCATTTCTCCATCTCCTGAACGATGGTAAAGATATTTCCGCCCTTGCCGCATCCAAAACAATGCCACGTCCCTTTGTCGTCATGAATGATCAACGAGGGGGTCTTTTCACCGTGAATCGGGCAATTGCACCAATATTCGTTCCCTCTGCGCACAAGCTTGGAGTATTTGCTCATGACATCGCTGACAAGCAATTTGTCCTTGATCGTCTGGAGAAACGCTGGAGAAAACCTCGGCACCTTACCCTACTCCTCCCATTTGATCATCGGCGTGACCTTCTCAAGGGCGCGCAGACAGGCATCGACCTCTTCCTTTGTGTGGATGGCTCCATGATTGATTCCGGGGCACCTCCGTGCTTCGTCGTCCCAACTTTCCCTATCCTTCATGATCCGTTTCCAAAACGGATAAGTCCGGCACTGGAGCGGACGATCCTCATAGACCCCACATCCCTTCTCTGTAAGAAATATACAATCATTATCCGTTTTTTCCAAAAGAGAATAGAAAAAACCCGTTTCTTCCGTGACTCTGCAGTACGCGGCGAGAAACGTTTCCCTCTCCATGCCGAACCGTTTGGCAAGCCTGTCGACATCCTCGACGGAAAGAAACACATATCCAGGTTCCACCGAGCAGCAATATCGGCATCCACGGCAACTGAAACGGACACCACGTTGATAAAAGCACCCCATAAAAAAAGCCTCTTCAGATGAAGAGGCTTGTCTGGAGAGGGAAGGATTCGGACCTTCGAAGCTATAAGCAGCAGATTTACAGTCTGTCCCCTTTGACCGCTCGGGAACCTCTCCAATTTCAAAGACGTCTTAGAAAGTACCCTATTTCCCTATATTTCGTCAAGGTCATCCGCGAAGAAACGGAAATGAAGTGACAAAGCTCGAAAACCCCTCTTGCAATTCGGCCCTTCTTGCATTATTGTAACTACGCTGTCGCAGACGCCGACGTGGCTCAATGGTAGAGCTCCTGACTTGTAATCAGGTGGTTGTTGGTTCAATTCCGACCGTCGGCTTTATCGTCCTTGGGATTCGTTGTATACGGATACGTCACATGGTTTTCTTTCCCTTATATTGTTTGTTTTCAACAAAG
The DNA here is from genome assembly GCA_041670725.1 of Sphaerochaetaceae bacterium. Taxonomy (GTDB): domain Bacteria; phylum Spirochaetota; class Spirochaetia; order Sphaerochaetales; family Sphaerochaetaceae; genus RUG023. The sequence goes on along the minus strand of JBAXYP010000014.1, from coordinate 4,484 downwards.
GCGTTTTTCTTTTCCGAAAAACGGCTAACGGAAGCATAGACAAAACCCGCAATCCGCGTCACTCTTCTTATTAAGGATGAAGAAAAAAGCACTTCTATGGATGATCGCATGTATCACGGTATTCGCCGGCTGTTCGACGACGAACAGAGGATACGGCGTGTTCACCGGGGTTGTCTCGCATATCGTAGAACGCACAAACGGTTACGGACTTGTGGTCGTTGACGCAAATGAACTTACCGCTGAACAAGTCTCCCAGATGAAAACGCAATCTTCGTTTGTGTACGGTTATCTGGATATCGCTTCGTTCCATGGTCAGACGGAAACCTATCCGGGAATGCCGTTCGGATATGATCCTGACAGGGATGTCATGTGGATGCAGGTGGATGACGAGGCGTGGCGTTCGTATTGCTTTGACCAAGCGGACGGAATCGTCGCGAAAGGCATCGAGGGATTGTTCGTCGACGGTTGCGACGAATATGACATCAGACGATACGAAGGCATCTATCGGGGATTGCTTGATATCATCGACCGACTGAAAACGTACGGACTCCCCATTATCATCAACAACGGGGAAGTGTTCCTCACCCGAGCGTTGAAGGAACGAGGGCCTCAATACGTCACCGGCGTAAACCGTGAAGGCGTGTTCACCGACAAATACTATGGGATGCGCAGCGAATCGGACATCGCGTTCTTCAAAACTTACCTTTCCTCCTGCAAACGGATGGGACTCGATGTATATATAATCGAGTACGGCATCCCGCAGAAACAAATCCTCTCATTTGCGGAACAAAACGGTTATCACCTTTACTTTGCGCCGGACAAATCAAAGTCCTGAACGGCAGACGTGAGATCAGGCCTGAGTCGTTCCGCTCCATCGAGATATACCGGCCGATATGACTTGTTCCCGGCATCCTTCATGACGACGAGAACTCTGATCACCCGTTTCATCATTCCCGCGATCTGCGGTTCCTGCATGCAAAACAACGGTACGGAACGACAATACCCCCATTTCCTGAGCGCACCCGCAGGATTTCTGCTCTGCAGATCCGATGTCTGGGAGAACAACAGGAACGCGATCTCGTCCTCCGCCGGGCGATTTTCACGTTCAATCGCATCCCACAGTTTCTTCAATGCATCTTCGATCGCACACGGCGAATCCTCTTTCACACAAATGGCGCCACGAAATGCACAGATACCCATGCTCATCCTCCTACAGCGTAACGGTTATACCTTTTTCCACCACATGCTCGATCAATTCCTTGAGTAAGGAAATGACAAACGCCACGGCGGTTCTCGCCAACATGGAAAAGAAAAACGAGGCGGGAAAAACTTTCGTGGCATACCACTGGATGAAGACCAGAGATGTAATCCAGACGGAAAGCAGGTACAGCGTCCAACAGACGACATCCAGGCAGATGACAAGCAACCCAGTAAGCGTTTCCGGCACGGCGAAATACCCGCAGACGAGGTATGCCAGCAGGAAAAAGCAGAGAAGCAGGATGCAGTAATTCTGTACTCTGCCGACAAAGGCAAGGAGCCGCTGTGTCCGAAGCATGTCCACATCGTAGCATCATGCTCCGCTTTCAGCAAGGACGATCCGATGCGGTTTCCGTTGCGGATACAGATAAAAGGCCGTAGAATATGAAGGAAGCGAGGAAAACAATGGAAGGAACAACGCAACGTCTGGCAAGACTGGGGATTTCAACGGCGGACATTCTGATCCCCAAGCAAGGGGTTGATTTGAAAAAATGGGCGGTCGTGGCGTGTGACCAATACACATCGCAACCGGAATACTGGAAACGCGTGAACGAAGAGGTCGGGGACGCTCCGTCCACATTGCGCCTCATTTTTCCCGAGGTATACCTCGACGACACAGATAAAGTATCGAGGATTGAGTGCATCAACCAGACGATGTGTCGATATTTGGACGAAGGATTGTTCGATACGTATGAGGACGGCTTTTTTCTCGTCAGACGCGATACCGAGGCGAATCGGGGCAGATGGGGGCTTATCGCAGCGCTTGACCTCGAACAGTACGACTACGGCAGGGATTCAAAGAGTCTGGTACGCGCCACCGAAGGAACGATCCTCTCCCGTATTCCTCCACGAAAGGAGATACGAAAAAACGCCACGCTCGAAATACCTCATATCATGGTGTTGATAAGCGACAAGGAAAACAGCGTCATTGAGCCGCTTGCAAAAAAGTGCGACGCTCTGCGGATGGTATACGACACCGATTTGATGGAGCACGGGGGACATGTCAAGGCTTGGCAAGTCAACGCCCCGCAGGATCTTGCGTCGGTGGCATCCGCACTGGAACGCATATACGATGCGCTTGATCCCTCCAACCCATTGCTTTACGCGATGGGAGACGGAAACCACAGTCTCGCGACGGCGAAAAGTTGTTGGGAGGATCTGAAGAAAACACTTTCCGCCGAACAACGCGCCGTACATCCCGCTCGCTACGCGCTGGTGGAATTGGAGAACATCTATGATCCCGCCTTGGTGTTTGAACCGATCCACCGACTGTTGTTCCATACGTCATGGAATGACTTTTTCGCATCCGTTGCGGGAAACGCCGCAGAGGTGGAAATCAGGACAGTTGCAAGTCTTGAGGAAGCGCAACGGGAAATCAACGGACCGGAACGCCAGCGATTCGGTTATCTCGACCAAGATGGCTGGAAAGTGGTAACGCTGACCGCTCCATCCTCTTCAATCGCCGCGGGAACGATCCAGAACGTCATCGACAGTCTTACCGCAGGAGGCGTAACCTCCGTCGATTATGTGCATGGGACCGAGGTCGTCGAAAAACAGGGAAGACTTCCCGGTAACTGTGGGGTTCTGCTCCCCGCGGTGGACAAAGAAAAATTCTTCCAGACGATCATCGAGGACAAAGCGCTTCCACGCAAGACATTCTCCATGGGAAATGCAGAGGAAAAACGGTTCTATATGGAAGCAAGAAAAATCAGATAGTCAGCGCACTTGCGTTGTATGAGCCTTGCCTGACGATTCGATACGGGTGCACGGTACAGTCGATCAGCGTCGATGGTACCGTACCTTGTTTCTCGTCTCCCACGACGAAGGTAGGAACCTTCCCTTTGAAAGTGACAATGATGTCGGTGATCGAAGTCATTGAAGCGTAACCGGACAAATTGACGGACGTCGAATAAATGGGGCTTCCGAGTTTTTCCAATACGCCCTGCAAAAACGGATCCGAAGGGACCCTGATCGCCGTTGTCCCCTTGCAGTCTTTGTTGTACATGATCGCCGTCAGCGCGCACGGCCAACATGCCTCAATGTCCGTCGGAACGTCACAAATCTCCTTTGCCTGACCGAGCGTCGCAAGAAGGAGGAACGGTTTCCGTTCGTCCCGATATTTCAGCGCGTAAAGTTTCTCTTTCGCCGGTCCGACCTTCGCACACAACCCATAAATCGTATCACACGGAAGCACCATTACCTCATCGCGTTCCAGCCGCTCAACCACGACATCCAATGTGTCAGGGTTTTGCCGATACAATACGTCCCCTTCTTCACCCATGCTTTCTCTCTCTCCTACCCATACGTTTCGCATACAGTAGCACAATGCCGAACGATATGAACAGAGCAAGCAGGGCCAAAGCCCACAGAGGAAGGTAAAAATAGGAAAAATCCGAACTGGGCGCACGTTCCTCCGGTTCGGGCTGCACCGCCCGGGACGGGGAATCATCGGCGAAATAGAAGACCTGTTCCCCTTCGCTTTGATACCCCAGCTTGAAGGCGGCGTCCTTCAGCCCTTCCCCCTCGGACAAACGTTTGCTTTGCTCTTCCAGCGAATCGACCTGCGCCTGCAGCGCCGCCTTCTTGTATTCGAGTTCGTCGACGTGCTTTTTCATCGCACGGGTATAGAAGAACCCCTGCTCTCCTATGAAAAGCGACAGCAGGGTCAAAGAAACAAAAAAGGATATGACGAATAACGCAAGGCTCTTTCTTGTCATACTGAAACCATACTTATATAATAGCACGTGTAGTATTAAATAAAAACCATGTCCATATAGGGGGAAGTGATGGCTGAAAACAAACACTATGGCTGGCAGGTTGTTATCAGTCTCGTTTTGACCATCGTCATACTCGGGGCGGCGTTCGTCTTCTTCGGCATGTACCTGATCCCCAAATACCAGATATCCAGAGAACAAATCTATGGTGTGATGGTAAAGGTGTTTCCCTTTTTGATCGGTCTCGTGATGATTCAGATCGGAACAATGGTGGCCCATCACCGTGACGACGACTACGCGGACGAAGTGGATAAATTACCGCCGAACGCCTATGACAGTGCATTGTATCGGATGCCGCAGGACGATCAAAGCGCACCGAGCACGCAGAACATGGCGAAGGCCGTTCCTCAGGTTTCTCCGGTCATTGAGCCACAGATGCCTCCCCCACAAAAAATGGCCGAAGTCGAACCTGTCATTTCCCCGACGGTTTCTGTGCCTGCGGCTGAAACCGTA
>JBAXYP010000013.1:0-15255 GCA_041670725.1 Sphaerochaetaceae bacterium | reverse complement strand
TTCCTGAGGCCGACATCCTCAAAGTAGTACTTCACGGGACTACCGATGTATTTTCGGCCTTTCACATCAAATCGTTTGGCCTCGTTGATGAGGAACGCATCTTCCAGACAGTCGATGTATTTCTTGATTGTGTTTGGGCTGACCGATGAATTGAGTTTACTTTTGAATGTTGCGAGGATCTTGCTCGGATTGGTGAGTGATCCGATGTTTGAGGCGATAATGTCAATGGTATCTTCCAATTCTTGGGTTTTCTCAATATGGTTTCTTGCAATGATGTCTTTGAGATAAGTCTCCGTAAAGAGGTTGGTGAGATAGGTGACCTTCTGTTCTTCCTTTGCAAAAGATAGAGTAAGAGGGAGCCCTCCATAAAGCACATAATCGGCCCATGCATGGTAGACGTCCTTGCCGCTTGCAGGCAAATACTCGGCGAAAGCCAGCGGATAGACATGAATTTCATCTCCCCGGCCCCTGAACTCGGTGATGACATCCTTGGAGAGAAACTTGGAATTGCTTCCTGTGACGTAGATATCAACATTTCTCATGTAAAGGAACTCGTTTAGGACTTCCTCAAAACCATGTAGCAATTGGACTTCGTCTAGGAGGAGATAGTAATCATGGTCGTCCGTAATCTGGGATTTTATTTTTCGGAGAAGTGTGTCAGGGGATCGGAGCGGGATGCTCTCCCTCATATCGAATGCAACGGTGATGATGTGGTCTTTCTTGATGCCCTGCTTTATGAGGTATTCCTTGAAGATGGTGAAAAGGAGATATGATTTTCCTACTCTTCTGACACCGGTGATCACCTTGATGAGACCGTTGTGCATGCGGTCTTTGAGTTGTTCCAGATAGCGATCCCTCTTGATTTCCATCTTATCTTCTCCCGAAAGCCAGCAATTGGATGGCATCCTGCCTCATTGTACTTTACCGGAGAAATTCCGGCAAGGAAAATACTGAATATTTTGTGCACATGAGCAGAATATATTCAGCAATAACGCTTATGCGGGATTACGGTTTGACTTGAGTCACGTTTCAATCCACGCACCCGTGAAGGGTGCGACGGAAGATGTACAGCAAGGCGGGGCTTGTCCCCACGTTTCAATCCACACTCTTTGGATGACGCCACAACGAACGTGATGGTTTGTTATTCCCTGATTTCCAACGGAGTGACGCTGATCAGTTCGTATGCTAAGAGCTGACGACAGACAACCTCCCGATCGGAGAATGAGCGGCCGTACCTGCAAGGGGGACCGTCCTTTTTTTGTCCAACGGGAAGCACAATAAAGGATTCTGATCCCATTCCCCCCGCACGTTTCCCAACCATCAGACAACCTCTTTCCCACACGCTACTATTGACGCATGGAGGGGACGGGAATGCACTATTGAAGTCTGCTGAAAACAACCTTTAGAAGTCCGACAAAAAGAACCAATCAGAGTCCGACCAACCAAAGTCAGAGTAAAGAACCAAATCTGCCAAAGCGAGGTGGGTTTTCCCAGTCCTAGTCGGTCAAATCATTATTACGTTTCTCTTCGAGCTGATGAAGGAAAGGCTTTGCAAGGAGAGCACCTGCCTCCTGGCCTTCTCGTTGAGAAGGTCCAAGTTGAAATTGTCGAACAGGAGAGGGGTTTTCTGAGGAATTCTCGAAAGCTTCTTCAAGAAAGCTTACCGTCACCCTGCTCATCCTCATGGTGGGATCATTGCTGTCCGCCAGCTCCTTCCCTGATTGGATGAACATCCTGAAGTACGAGAACTTCAGGGCGTCCCAAGGTGAAGTGAAATGGGTGACCGTCACCAGGGAGACCAACGTGAAAACCATCACGCTCGCCGTCCAAGGCCAGAACGGCGGCCAAGCTCACCATCACCGGCAAGTCATACGCACTTGAAGGAACGCCAATGCCCCAATCCATTTTGCAGCAGAGTCCTTCATTCGAGCTTGTTGTGGAATCGATGAATAAATTCTGTGATTGACATGATGGTGACGGCTTCCTCAATCCCGCTTGCTCTCTTTACAGAATTAATCTTTGATGTGCTCCACAACGGATGCACAACAAGAACCGTCCTGTCTATAACACGTCGTACCAGTAAAGCTCCAGAATCCACTGCAAGAATGGCACTCCCCGACTCATGAAGTGCTTCAAAAGCATCGATAGCCCTGTCGCAAACCGGTTTCCAATATCCTGTGGCGAGTGTGGGAACATACATGGCATCTCGAGATATGGCAGCTATGTCTAATCCAAGACGCCAATTCAGTATCGAGTGCTCAACCTGATTGTAGTAATTCCGGAGACAATCATAACAAGAACTATCACAGTTCCCAGAATGACGTGGATTTAGCAACGATTTTACCATGGGAGAATTTGAAGCCAATCCATCAATAAACACTTTTTTGGAAATCTTTGGGGACGATGCAAGATAATCCGTATAACCGGCTCCATTTTGCAGGTTTTCAACGAAATACACCAAAGGTACAATTTTCCCATTACGCTTACTCAACGTAAATCCTACAGAGATTTCTGTTTGGTCAACATCCAATTCATCACATGCAACTTTCCTGAGCAACTCCCCCCAAGAGAGGAAAGCTCCCCTAACCTCTCTCCAAAAATCTGTTTCACTGTCCAGAGGCACAACGCATACATCTGGAGAGCTTGATCCCAGACAAATCTCAAAGACACCGGTTACTATTGTTGCAACCAAAGCCACCTTTTTCTGAGTCGTGAAGAAAATCTCATCTTTCCGTGAATAGAGATCAGGAACCACCCATCCATTCATTTTTGATCTTGCAATCTGAAAAAGATATCCATTGTTCAAATTAATATGGTGGATCCTTCCCTGCTCTGGCACCTTGTTGTTTCCATAACTGACATTTGTATGGGGCAGTTGCGTAAGGGGGATTTGTGCTTGTTCCTCATCAAGCCCGAGAACAGATGATCGTGGATTCCATTCAAACAAACCATCATAGTCTTCGGGATCTGTATGGAAATCCACACAATAGCCCAAGGGGGAGCAAACATGCTCTTCGTTTTCGAGAATCCCTCCACATACTGGGCATTTATCCGCAACATCTTTAGTCATTTTCACGTAACCACAATGATTGCAATAAAGGATATGCATGCCTTCCAGTTCATTGAGATAATCATCATAGGCACTCACATCATTGATTCTTTTGGGGAAATCAATAAATCCAACCGACTTGTATATCCCTTTATCTTTGATGATTTCATTTCCGGGAGCAAACGTCCCCAAAGCCCTGGACAAATCTTGTTCGATGCCTTCGTTGTTGAGACCTGTTTTGTCTGGGACTTTTGTGTAGAAGGTCCGAACCTGAGTTGGGAATCCAAACATGGGGAGAACGCCTCCGGCCGCAAGTCTTTCGCTCAAGTTCTGCTGGTTGAACGATCCATCGAGTAAGACTTCATCAATCCGGGTTGGTAAATTCTGCACATCGGCAATGATCTCTTTCTTCTCTTGGGAAGATAGAAGACTTTTGCTCATTACCCTTTGCCCAATCCGATCAATCGTTTCTGTGTGTGATGGTAGCCATGCAACAAGAGCATCTTTGTATTTCGACTTCCATTCCCACGATTTTCCAAAGTTGCCATGGACATTCAATTTGTCATCAGCATCACTGGCATCATCAAGAAGGGTTGAGAACGCCGTACGTAAAATGCACTTTGCCACCACCCTTTTGACAATAGTACTGCTCTTCATGTCAACATAGGGGGGCGCTGGAATGGAAGAAACCATCATTGATGGATTCTCATAATGCGTGAGATCATGCGAGTTAACCTTGCATACGGTTAGAGCAAGAGAAAGTGAGTCTCCTCTCCGACCCGCACGGCCAATCCTTTGTTGGTAATTGAATCTCTTGGGAGGGACATTCCCCAGCATGACCGCAGAAAGCGAACCAATATCAATACCGGCTTCCATGGTTGTGGTGACGCTAAGCAGATCAATCTCCTCAACTTGTTTGACTTCATCATCGGTGGCTAGTCCTTGAAAAAGCCTTTGCCGTTTTGTTGAATCGACTACCTCGGTCTGCCCGGTAAGCTCCTCGCAATGCAATCGATGGAACTCTCTGCCAAGATTGTAGACATAGAGGTTCTTTCTCAGGTCTTCTTTTCCCAAAACCTGTGCTTTACCCAAATCGTTTCCACAATAGGTACAAATTCCGAATGAAGGGTGGAGATGGATGGTGCCACAATTTGGACAACGCCAATACAGTTGCCCCTCTTTTGCTTCCATGTACATCAATTTGGTTGGTTCTAACAAGAGCGTGTCAGGACTTGTGAACACATGGAGTTTCTCTACCAACGAGACTTTCAATTCCTTGAGATTCATTCCGTTCTTTTCGACATATCGTTTGAGAAACGATGATAACCGTTTGGGAACTGACTGGGAGCTATAAAAGAATGGATTTCCGACAAACATCTTTTGTTCTCCTAGGATTCGAATAGCAACGGTCACCAATTCATCATCAGGATAATCCCCACCATACAACCAACCAATTCCCAAGCTTTCAAAAGAGAGTTCTTTGCTTCTGAAAAAGGAGGCCATAACCTCATTTCGGCATTCTTCATGAATCCTTCTTGACACGAAGGAATCTTTGTCAGCCATGAGAACTGGAGGTTGTCTTGTCCAATCAACATAACTGCTCCAGGGCGTTTCCCCATTCATCAAGACACTCGACTTAGGACCGGCCGGATTTGTTCCCAGTTCAAGAAGGGTTGATTCCACTTGGGAAACCATCATATCTATGGGGATGCCCTTTGTTTTAATAAACCCTTCAACTCTTGGATTAACTTCATCAAAGCGTTGCTCTATGAGGATTTTACTAAAAATATCGTTTAGATTGGCATTTCCTTGACAATAATGCCTGTCTTCCAGGGGCATTTTATAATTTAGATCTTCATGCAAGTGTTTTAATGCTTCCACAGCAGAACGATACCTCCCAAAATCCTTACAAAGGATAGCACGCAAGGTATCCCGGTAATGGTCAAGTTCTATCCCTGCAGATAACTTCGCGGCACCTTGCCGACTATCGGTGAATACCACCAACTTGGGTTTGACCGATCCCGTGGGATCGTGAAGGATCTCCATCATCTCGTCAGAAAAAATCTGATTCACCTTTTGCACACCGGTACCATGTTGGAAAAGAGGGGTGAAAGAAACGCCTGATTTCCCCTCCCCGGTTTTAGTTTTCTTTCGGTTCGCGCTACTGCCACATGCTGGGCAAATCGTAGGATAGTTGGCATCATCTGCTTCAGCAGAGATGAAGACTTCATTTTTTCCCCAAGGTTTCACATTGAATTTTCCATCAATGGGATTAAATTCACACGGCTTCCAAGATCCTTCTTTGTCTGAATTCCCAGATAACTTGTGAAGCACCACTTCCTTGCAATCATAATCAAGGGGCTTTGCATTTCCCAGATAGGGAGAATGGTCTTTATCTTCAGGATACCCTCCAAGGAACAACTCTCCACAATGCCTGCACAAGATGAGTTCCAATATCTTTCCTCCGCAAGCACAACGCTGCTGTGGATTTGCATAGAGTTTTCCTATAGCTCTTTCAGGTGAGTGGAACTTCTCATCCACCTGATTGCATTCCGGATTCGAACAAGCCCAGAGTTTGTCGATATTCCTGGCAAACAAATGCATACGTAGAGGATGACTATACGTTTTCCCATCAGCTTCCTTCTGGCAATTGATTAGCGTTAAAAAACTCTCCAATGCTTCATGATTTGGAGACTGCAAATCCAAGGCTTCTTCAATGGCAATGATGTCTTTCGGTACTATTCTTAACGTTCCCGAATCAGTCGTTTCTTGGCAGGCAAAACGAAGCCACTCAAACAACTGGGCTTTCTGGGAAAAAGAAGCAATGCCTTGATACCCACGCTCTTGCAACTTTTTGGTGAGTTCATCTTGGCAGGCTTTCTCGTTTTCCAAAGAACAGCAGGGTGCCAGCGAACTGAGAAATGGTTTATCAAGAGGAAGAAGGGTTTTCTTTTTGATGGGATCAATTACGGGATCAGAAATGAGGTTGAACTTCTTTTTGAAGGCATGAGGATCGGTTCCCCAGAACTCGGAGATAAACTTCTTGGTGTCATCATTATCTTCCATGGAAGCACTGGAAGCCAGAAAACGCACTTGCTTGGATTCTGGCGTCAATCCTAGCCGGTCCAGCAAAAGATCGATCAGATACGCCACCTCGGTCCCCTGTGTTCCGCGATAGGAGTGAAGTTCATCAACAACCAAGGTGAATACATGGGAGGGATCAGCATCAAGCCATTTCTTTGTCTCATCAAAAATCCGGTTCTCCATATTTCTCATGAGCATGATATTCAGCATGGAGTAGTTGGTGATCATGATATCCGGCGGGGTCACCTGCATACTCTCGCGAACTTGAACTTCTGCACTGTCTGGATCGCAACTTGGAATCGAGAACCGATACTCGCGTAAAGCTTTCTTTTCCATTGGATCAGCATGGCCCAGCTGTTCCAAGTATTGTTTCCAGTTCTTCTGGTTCTTTTCGAGAACTTTTCTCCCGGTCTTTTTGCTCGGAGTCCTTCCTGTATACCTTCCAAATGTTATTTTGTTTCCAGTCGCTCTCTTCGAAATCCATTGTCTGACACCTGATTCATCATCCAGTGCATGCCGTAAACGAATCGTTTGGTCTTCAGCGAGAGCGTTCAAGGGATACAGTATCAACGTCCTCACAGCGGGATGATGCCCAACTCGAATCCATTCCTTTGTCTCCTCAAAGAGAGAGTAAAGAACCGGCAACAAAAAGCATTCAGTTTTTCCCGATCCGGTTCCAGTTGTCACCACCATATTCTTCTGTTCCTTGAAAACCGTATCAAATGCCTTTATCTGGTGGGGATAGAGATTACGGTCTCCATCTTTAAAAAGACCTTGCCGTATGAATTCTGCAAATTCAACATCATAGCCACGATTACGACAGAACTCTTCAATGTTTTCTTTCCCCTGATACTTGGTTATTATCTCAAGGATTGGGGTTCTCATGACGGCATTATCCTCGGACAACAAGACGTTCCTTTCTGCCCTTACACCAGGATCACGAATAGGAAGACCTGTATCTATATACCGTAAATAGTTTTCCTTGAATTCACGATAGATCCTTATAGGGTTAATCATTGATGCTTGTCCTCCTAATTGTCTCTTTTCCCAATATCCTTTCAAGCTCAGTTATCGCTTTGCATGGTACTTGTTTATACACATTTGCGTTTGTTCGATACACACTGTGTTCCAAAACCAGACTTAGGTCGAACAACAGTAATGCACGCCTGACGATGAAGGGAATGAATCCACCAAACCCATAATTCACCTTCAGTATTGTTTTCTGCTCATCATAGGAGAAGAGGACCTGCTTTTTAGTCCCTGCAACATAACAACGAGCAAGTGAAAAGGCACCAAACCGGTCTGGGATTCTTTTGATTGTCATCTCATCAACATGGATGTATCTATCAGCATAGAAGTTATCATGAACTTGACCTACAAAGGGCACAGGATAATCATCTTTCTTTTTTTCGAGGGCAGATTTCTCCCACACGTACTGGAGACTATATATTCCGGGCGCTGCCTGAAACTCATCAACAACCGAACTGATGGAAGGACAAGATGCGAGCATGGCAAGACCCATGGCAGAGTAATCTTGCAACTTGCCTTGATTGCATTGTTTTTGAAAGAATTGTGACTTATCCAAATCTATGGAGTATTCTTCTTCCGAAGAAGCCTGAAATGTTGTTGTCCCCAGGGCAAAACCTTCTTTTTTTGTGGAAGGATTCCATGCGATATCCACAATACCTAAAGCACAAAGGGGTGTCATGAAATCATACATTACTTTTGTGCCGCCCTTTGAGTGAACCAATTCAGGGAATCCTGAGGTCTCTGCCAAAGTGTTGGCCTTTCTCGCCAAAACAGAAAGAGGCACAAAAGCTTCCACTGCAATGTACTTCAACAGGAAATACTGGATCTCCTCAGACTTCGTGGCTACATCCATTTTTCCATCCTATTTCGAATTTCTCTGAAACCTTAGAACATCGATAAGATTTTGAATTCATATCCCATCCATTTGGTCAAGGAAAGCGAATAAGCACTCGACAGACTCATAGGATTCCTCTCTCGAACAGCAACAGCAGAGGGTGTCTCCTCCAAGGTATTCCAATGGGCAAACAACTCAGGAGGGAAAGGCAGACCAAGAGAGTTTTCTCCGACAGGTAAATGTGTCGCAAATATTCGTAGATTTGGAGGTGTACGGAAGTTGGATCCTTGCAGCCATGGACGTTTTCCATCAAGCCAATCAAAGAACGGTTGTAATGAGGATTGTGGTGGTACGACATTGATGTTTTGTAAACAGAGAACATAGTTTCCATCTTTGTCCTCATTGGCACGAGAAATAAAATCCAACATGCCATGATTCACAAAATCCTCATAATGGTACCAGTCACAAGCAACCGGCAGAACAAGAATATTCGCTTTCCCTATCGTGGAGCAAAACTCGTAAACCACTCGGACATTGGGAACGAGTGTTGGTTTGCTGTCAAAACATTGCACGAATTCCTTGTAACTGAGACTGGCGTCTTCCTTATGAGGCCAAACCATCAGGTAATACTCATACAACAGATCATCGGATGCCCCGTGGACATTTTGATCGGTCACTTCAATAGGGTGGGAGTCATAGACCTCAATAGGAAAGGACTGTTCCTTTCGTCCCTCTTGCCTTGTCCCACCATCAGGACGAAGAATGCTCATACTTTCTTTCAGTTCAGTAAGGAACTCCTTTTTCTTATCAAGTTTCTCTGAAAGAGAATGGTACTCTTCGGTGGTTGTCTTTATCCTACCTTCCAATGCATTGAGAGAACCCTTCAGTTCAAGTTCTTTCTTCTCGTACTGTGATACAATCGCCCTCTTTTCTTCAACAAGAGAATGCTTGAAAGCATCCAACTCCCGATCATGTGCCTCCTTGGCTTTTTGAACTTCGGCACTGTACTGTGGTGCTATCTCCTCAAAATGGGCATCAATACTCTTCTGGATAGCTTTCTGGAAAACTGGCGTACCAGCAATAGCATCCAACGCTTCCTTATTGAAAGACCAGTTTTCAAATGATTCTTGGAGAATCTCAAGACGGTTCTTGTCAAGTTCCGCCAAACCGTCATTCGCCAAAGAAGCTATCAAGGCATCCTTCATCACCTTTTTCGATTGCTCATCAATTCTTCCGTTCAAGTAATTCTTGAAAAACCATTTTTGAAGGTGTTCATCGGAACCTACATAGAGATACTGAGCCAAAGGCAAATTATTGATCAAATCTGTCTGAGAAGTAAGAAGCCAACTATGTCCCGACCAGAATTGCACCATCGCTTTCAAATGACCAGTGAAACTGAGAACCTTAAGAGAATTGGAATTCCCTTTGATATAACCATTTGAATCAACAGAAAGCCCTGGAACAATCAAGCCATTGAGCTTGTCATAGAGAAAAACTTTACAATCCCTATAGTCAATGCCTACTTTAATCGTAGAAAGGGTTAATCGCTTGTTGTCTTTAAGCGATGGCCCATCAATAACAAGAGGGAGCATGTAGACTTTTTTCGTGAAGTCCACGATGAAACAGTCTTTTGATGGATCATTTCTATCAAAATCCGATTTAACGTTTGGGGTTGCAGAGAATTCAAACAAAAACTTCAATGCCCTGCTGGTCGAGACGTCAACACCTAGTTTTGTGCAGTCAGTCAGAAATACCTTTCCAGAGGGAATGGTGTTATCGTCAGTAAAGAAATATGGGGTACCAGACCTCGTTGTTACACAATAAAACACCGTAATTCGGCAAAACGGATTATTTGGCAGTCTATCCAAATATCCAGCGATACGGTCATTCTTATAATCAAAATCCATTTCTCAACCTCTTTACCACTTCTACATATGGGTGATGTATGGGCATAATTCGCTCATACCATTGAATGAATGTTCCAGACTCTTTACTTGTCTTGGGACCAACATATCCATGAATGAGACAACATCCTCGAACATCTGCTGAATCATCAGGATTATGGAGCGGTTCCCACACAGATTGCTTTCGGTCCAGTTTCCAGCCGGTAAGGTCATAAGGCTCGTCATTTTTCTTTACATGATAGATGTAGAAAGTTCTTGGCGTCGTAGAAGGAAGCCGTATGTTATGCCAAGGAACACTGGTATCAATGACAAATCCTGTTTCGTTCATTTCCCTCAAAGAATTCAAATCCAAGGTACCGTTCGTCACCTGTACAGAATGATTGTCCACAATCAAACACGTTTGGTTCGGATCAACCGTGACTTGGGGCAAAGCGAAATCAAACCAGCAGTTTCTCCTTTTGGTGATGCCTCCCACAAGCGACAACCGGTGTTTGGGATTCGTCAAACGATAACCAAATTCAAAAAGGTTCAAATCCTCACGATGCCATTGTGTTCCAAGGCTGACAAACCGTATCGAAGAGAATCCCGTCAGGTTATTCTTCGGATATTTGCTGATTCTCCATCCTAGGGAAACGATGGTTTTGTCATTAACAATGACTCCCAGATTAGTTCCTTCGAGATAGCTGTCGTTCGTATTAACCCATAACTGGTTCGCCTCATCATAAACAACCAGGATGGGCAGAACATTTGAGGGGAGAGATATCATCTTTTCTCCCTCTTCATCTCGCAAAACATAACCGTCCAGTTCTTGCTGAATATAGACTATGAAGCCATCAGCTTTTGTTTGTTCTGTCGCAACAACCGGTTTCTTCTCATAGTTCAAGTACTCTGCGAACAAAACGCTGAGGATATAATCTTTGGATTGCAAATCCTCATCATTGAGTCCTATATCTCCGAAATAGAGGCTCTTTAGGTCAATCCGCTGTTTGTTGCACAACATATCCTCAAATGCGGAGACATCACAGTTTGATCCTGTAGGGAGCGAGCATTTGTCAAACACCTTGTGAGCTTCATGCAAGTTTACCACTCTTTGCCAAAGAGGGTATCTCAAGAATCTCCACGAACCCTCTGTGTAATCAGGAATTCTGATAATGAAATGATGCTTTGCAAGAAATTGCTTTGTAGTCTCCCAAAGATCCTTTTGCATATCATTTTGGCGGAAGACGTCAGCGAGATCCTGGCAAGCTCTGTTGTCCGTTCCAAAACCAAGATCCTCACTCAATGAGAATCGAATTGAGTCCTTGTCCTCACTTTGATTTTTATTGAGTGAACACACCTCCATAATTGCTACAAAAAAGGCTTGTTTTTCGCTCAGTTTATAAGACTTTTGCAAACATCTTCCTGCCAGCCTTGGAAGAGGCTCACCTGTGGAGGTGGCTATCACAGTCTGCTGCGTGTTGAACGCCGGATTATCCTTGAACAATGTTTTGAGCTGGCTATAAGTAAAGAACAAACTAATCGCAGAACCATTATCAAAACTTCTTTCCAGGTATTCGACAATGCAAGAGGAAAAACTATTGACGATAGAATACTCTTCATTGGGCATACAAGTTGATTATACTCCATTTCGATCAGCTGAAAACAAAAAATAGCATCCATATTGCCGAAAATTCATAGAGGTTGAATAATTGAACGGTAACCATGAAAACACCAACCGAAGCAAACCAAGAGAACTACCTCTATGTCATCAACAATACGTTGAATCAAGACGTCATTGATTGGAACGACAAGGACAGTCCTTCCTTTGTCTTTGTGAGATTCCGCAATTCCCCCAAGGAATACAAATATCGCAAGTGCCCCCAAATCTACAAACTTGAGAAGGAAAGAGAATACGACGGTAGCAAGTACCAGTTCTTCCTCATATCCGAGGCGGATGGACGGAAGGGGCCACAATCGGTTAAGAAAGCAGAATATTTCTCCTCCCCCTCCTCTTCCCTTTACAAGGTTTACTTCTCCAAAGGATTCATCAATTACTATGCTCCCCAGCAAATCGCTATCATTCTGAACACCTTGACCGACGGTTCGTGCAACCACTTGATCCAGTATTACAAGGCTATCGCAGACACCATCGGCCTTAAAGATGATGATGGAAACTTATTGCTTCACTACAACTATGAGGCCCTGGATTTCGTGGGCGAAGATACAGTCCTTTCCCTTTTCCTCAAAAGGTCTGGAAACGGCCATCCCTCACTCGAGTGTAAGAAAGACGACCATGCGATCCTGTATCCTTTCGGCTGCAACCTCAGCCAGATGCATGCTGTCGACCAAGCCCTGAGCCATCGTTTGAGCATCATTCAAGGACCACCTGGTACCGGGAAAACCCAAACCATCCTCTCTCTGACGAGCAATCTGCTCGCAAGGAACTATTCTGTTGCCGTGGTCTCGAACAACAATGCGTCAACGGCAAACGTCGCTGAGAAAATGCAGTCGAGAGGCTACCTGTTCACCACGGCGACGCTGGGAAGGAGAGTCAACAAAGAGTTGTTCATCTCCCAAGGACAAACCGCCATCCCTGATGCCCTTTCCCAAAAGAAGCTTCCTTCCTCAAATGCAATGGCAAAAGAGAAAGCCATTGTCAATACGGAAAGCAAATTAAAATCCTTGTTCATGATGCGGAACGACCTTGCCGAATGTGAAGCCCAGCTTGAAGCGCTCCTCGCCGAAAGGGGCCGTTTCGAACCATCGAGAACGACCCCTTCCCGGATTCTGAAAAAGACAAAGCGGTTGTCTTCAAAAGAGATTCTCATGCTTTGGACCGAACTGCAGGACCGTTATGATACCAAAGGGAAACTCTCCTTTTTCTTCAAACTCAACCAAGTACTGTTCCACCACATAAGGAACCTCAAGGCTTTCAAATCAATTCCAGCCCTCATCATCACATACCAGGGCCTATACTACGAAAAGAAAGAGCTTGAATTGCAAGATAAGATCAAGAGAATGAAATATACTCTTGCCCAAGAAGACTTCGAGAATTTGCAAGCCGTTCTCCAGAATGATTCCTCCTGTCTCCTTGACCACAGTCTCGCAGTGTACTACAAGGGACGAGCCCCTCGACGAGTATTCACCGCAGATGACCTTTGGAAGAATGCCAGAGACGTGCAAGCACAATACCCCGTTATCTTCAGCACCACATTCTCATTGCGGAATTCCCTCTCTCGTACGACCTACGATTACGTCATTGTCGACGAGTCGTCCCAAGTCGATCTAGTGACGGGGGTGCTCGCCATGTCCGTCGCAAGGAACATGGTGGTTGTGGGGGATCTCATGCAACTGCCCAACGTCATCAGCAACCCTGACAAAGCCGTAGCCACGATCATATCAGAAAAGATGGACATACATCCCGAATTCCGCTTTGAGAACAATTGCCTCCTTTCTTCTCTCGCAAGGGTCTTCCCCGAAGCCCCCAAAACCATGCTAAGGGAACACTATCGCTGCCATCCAAAAATCATCGGGTTCTGCAATGAGAAGTTCTATGACAACCAGCTCATCATCATGACCAAGGATCATGGGGAGAAAGACGTTTTGGAGGTAACCATGACGGCCAAAGGCAATCACGCCCGAAAACATGTCAACCAACGACAGATCGATGAGATTCGTGAACACATCCTGCCGTCTCTCAAGGAAGGGAATGCATCCCTCGATTGCGGCATCATTGCCCCCTACAACAACCAAGTGAATGAGATTGCCAGCCAAATCTTCGGTGTGGAAGTTGCAACCGTCCATAAGTTCCAAGGCCGGGAAAAGGACTCCATCATCATTTCTACGGTAGACAACCAAAGCAATGATTTCACCAACAACCCCAATTTGCTCAACGTCGCCGTCTCGCGGGCCAAGCAAAGGCTCCGTCTGGTGGTCTCTGATGAAGAAGCACAATCCAATTCAAACATCGGGGATCTCGTCCGCTATATCCGCTATCACGGGACGGTAAGCGAGCCCACGGTACACTCAGTCTTTGATCTTCTCTATGCCGATTACGAACGAGCGAGAAAGGTTTTCCTATCCAACCACAAAAGGGTTTCCGAATACGACTCGGAAAACCTCATGTATGCAGAGATAGAGTCCGTCCTGAAAGAGAGCCATCATGAAGCCATCGGTATAACCGTCCACCAGCCACTTTCCGCCCTCTTCTCCCGGCAACTCAACCTCCTGACCAAGCAAGAACGCCATTATGTCACGGACACCCCTTCCCACGTTGACTTCATGCTCTTCAGGAAAATCGACCGATCTCCTCTCCTCGCCATCGAGGTTGACGGCTATGCATACCACAAGAAGAATTCCAAGCAAGCAGCAAGGGACCAGATGAAGAACGCCATATTCGCGAAAACAGACTTCCCCCTCCTTCGTCTCAGCACCACAGGAAGTCAGGAGAAAGAGAAGATTGAGAAAGCACTTGATGGAGTCTTGGAAAAGTCATAACTTCCAAGCCAGATTGGTGGTTTTCAGTACCCTATCAGGAACAGCTGAATCATCGCAATGAGAGCACGCTGGAAGGGAGGGGCTTGAAGCCGGAGATCTTCTGAAGCTGAACGCCTCGGAAACCATCGGCAGTCCGGCGTATTTCACACAGGTCACGAAATGCTTGTTCGATGTCGTGGCGATGATGTAGTCGTGGTGGATGAGGAAGAGCATGTCCTGCTCCGGGGGGAGCGTGGCGATGTACTTGTCCAGCAACCGGCAACACTGGTCGGAGAGCAGGCCGACCTTGTACTCCTTGCCCGAACCCGTCGTCTTGATCCGGTTGACGAACTTGTGCGTCCCCG
This sequence comes from Sphaerochaetaceae bacterium, assembly GCA_041670725.1. Taxonomy (GTDB): domain Bacteria; phylum Spirochaetota; class Spirochaetia; order Sphaerochaetales; family Sphaerochaetaceae; genus RUG023. The sequence goes on along the minus strand of JBAXYP010000013.1, from coordinate 534 downwards.
AGTTGACGGAGGATGTCGTGAACACCCCTTTCAGCTCCGGGTAGTAGTTTTCCCTCCTCAGCCCGGCGATCTCGCCGGGGCGGAAGCCGGTGCACTTCATGATGTGGAAGTAGCACGCCCACATCAGGGAGCGCCACACCCAGACGGCCTCCGCGTCGTTCTCCGGGAACAGCACGGCCATCTCCTCCTCGTTGAAGATTTCCCTAGGCACGCCCCTCGCGATGATTTCCTGTATCTTCCTGCATGGGTTCTCCTTGGTCAGTTCGAGGCGTACCGCCTCGTCCATGATTTCCGACAGGCAGGACAGCACCTTGTTCTTCGAGTCGTCGGAAAGCTCTTCGCCCCTCTTCCCGTTCTTCTTGGGGAGGGACACGAACCAGTCGTCGATCTCGTACGGCTTGATGTCAGAGACGAGCCTCTTCCCGAATTCCGGGAGGATGTAGTTCCTGAGCCGCCCGTTCATGCTTGTGTAGTACGATTCGGAGAGGTGCCGGTTCTTCCTCGTGCAGAGCGCCCGGTACGAGTAGCTGTCCG
>JBAXYP010000012.1:0-15509 GCA_041670725.1 Sphaerochaetaceae bacterium | reverse complement strand
TTTTTCGCTTTCTCCAAAGCCAGATCCGAGCAACTGTGTCCGGAAAAAATATATCCGTCGCAAAACTGGGTTTCCTTGATCTCGTTGACAAGAGACATCGAGTAACTTGTTTCGGACAAAGCGGAACCGACTCCTACAAGGAACTGCTGGAAGAAAGGATCCAGCATTCCCATGTCCTTTGATGCATAAATACACACGACTCCCGATCGTTTCGAAGCCAGATTGTGCGCTGCGATATTGTGGATATATCCGCTTTCACCGAGGATTGTATAGATTTTTTCTCTGGTTTTCTCCGATACTTTTTCGGGGGTGTTGATCACCCGGGAAACCGTAATCATCGAAACGCCGGCTTTTTCCGCAATATCCTTGATCGTCATGATTCCCTTTCTATGTTAACGCTAACATTCAATAACAGTATACGACCCTCTTTCCGTTCCCGTCAACTCCCCCATCTTGAAAAAAAGAGAAACTGTTAACCGGCGCCGATGCACGGAATTCGTTGCATTGAACCCGTATGATTCAGTCCTTTCCCTGCAAAATCTTTCTCGAAACTTCCTTTTTTCGATAAGCCCCCTTACAACCCACGCCCCACCAACAACGGCATAAAGATTCCTCCCTGCACGCTTCTGGCAATGAAACTGACGGACCTCCCACTCTCTGCGTCGTACCAGTCGGAGAACGGTATTCGAGTCTCGCTCTCCATCACGTACCGTGCGACGCTGTCTGCAATCTTCTCACGAAGACCGGCATCATCCGTCAACGCCGCAATCCAAAGCTCCCAATCGCTCTTTGTGTACATTTTTCTGTCGTCAAGCGGGATGCCATATCTTTTTACAAGGCGAGAATACCACGAAGTCTCCTTGCACCGTATTCGAGCAGAGAACACATGCCCGAGGAAAATACGATCCCACACCATGTTGTATTTCAACGACCAACTCTTCCGATCTCCGTAGGCCAACACGGTATGACCGTCTCCTTGGGCGCTCTCTTCCCATGTCACGGCGTATTTCTTTGCGAGCGCATGATATCGTCTTGCATCTTCCGCCTTTCCGTTGAACGAACAAAGGAGCGCATATGCTTCGACCCCCATGACCGCCTTCACCGCCAAATTGGCGTTGTGGGCCAAATGCCCCGCAAAATCATCCGTGCACAGTTGGTTGCCAGGATCGAGTCCGTATTTCGCCAAGTACTCCGCCCAGCGTTGCAATACCTTCATATGCGGTTTTGCGAACGCGATCGACTTTTCCTTCTGAACCACAGCCGCTGTCATGATCAACATGTTCCCGCATTCCTCAACGGGCATTTGTAACGCATCATCGTACAAATCGGCACTTGCCGGGTATTCGGCGAAAGGCGGGTAAACGCTTAGGGGAAAATCAAAAGCTTCGTGGAACCGAATACCTTCCTTCAGCCCATACACCTGACCGGTAGCATACGGGAACCGTCCCACATCGTGCGGGGCATAGCCCTTCGTCCACACGGGTCTTCCCGCGAAGGTAAAAATCGGTTCCAGCATTCCTTTGAGACAATCGGTTCCCTGAAGCAGGAACAAAGGAACCGAAGGATAACTGACATCCACCGTTGCGATGCATCCGTTGGAACTGTTTTCCTTGGAGAAGCATAACAACTGCCCGTCGGGACCAAGGGCAAACTGGTGCGCGGCGATGGCAAGACGATAACTCATCACACACAAAAGCGCATAGGAATCGTTGATGCACTCCTTCGCATCTTTCTCCAACCGTGCATCCAACGCATCGCACATTCCCTCGATCTTTTTTCGGGATACCAACGCATCTGCGATCGCATCCTGAATGGAATTCCATGTTTTCCTCCAATATCCCCGAAGCAATGTCCCGAAATAATCGATCACATAGCCTTGGTCGTATGCGATGGCGCATCGCACTTTTCCATCCGTATCAGGATGAAGGGAAAGGAAAAGACGTTTCGTCTCCTTATCACAAACGGGAACAGCCTGCTTGTCCGCACTTGCAAGATAGCAATATCCCCAATTAACCGAAATCTTGTCACCACTCTCGGAAAGCGGGGACTGGTTTGCCTTCCCTATCATCCCATACACGAAGGAATCCTGGACGGCGACATAGCCGTCCATCGCCCCTCCATTATTACTCACCACCGTCCCGTCAATGCCCAAAACCACAAGGATCCTTGCATTTACCGGTTTTTTCGAGAACGACACGGTGATGTACGACAAAGGACGGGACGCAAGCGCAGGATCGTCAAGCAACAACGGAGAGAGAAACGTCACGGAAAACCCCATGAGGTCATTTTCAAAGGTACAGATGGTACGAGTCGCCGTTATATCCAATGTTTGTTGCGGGATCTTCAGTTCCCCCACAGCGACGGTACCCAAGAACCGATACGAAACATCATCAACGATCACGACTCCCGAAAGATGAGAAGGGTTCCCGCTCCAATGCGTCGTCGGTCCGTCATTGAGATGGTCAAACGGGGACCAAATGCTGAAATACGGATTATGAAGGACCAACGGTACGCTCGAGACTTTGGGAATTTTCATTATGGCACTCCTCTTTGATATCGGAACATTCCACAACCCTGAAGGGATAATAGAATGGAAACTTTTTCGTCACAACCAGCCTTTTCGTATACTTATCATTTGGCCCTATGGAATCTGGAGATATTGGCATGGATTATCCCTTCATCCTTGGTCGTATGATATCCTTGAAACCAATACCCTCGAGGATGACGTTTATATCGGTACCGGTGTCGAGGAGGAGGCAAAGGGTCACATGCCCTCAAACTGGCGGCAACCAATTCCTGAAGCATATCCGCCTTCACTTGAACGAATTGGGGATCATCAAACAAATTATGCGTCTCAAAAGGATCTTCTTTGAGATTATATAGGAATCCGTTTCCCAACATATCTTCCTGAATCTTCCAATCTCCCTTCCTGAGCATACGTTCCTGCCCTGACTGCGTCCACGTATCCAGACAATCAAATGTATCCCAATCGTTGCAAGCCCCTTCCTGTTGAGGAGTCAATGCGTCTTGACTATCAAAGTAAAGACCCCCAAAACCACTTTCGCTATATGCAACTTTAAATTCTTTCTCTGGAATATCTTTTTGTTGAAGGAGAGGGACCAAACTTTTCCCTTGCACCCCAAAGGGAATTTCCACTCCTATGAGATCACAAAGCGTTGGAAACACATCAATAATACTGACAAAATGCGTAACATCGACGGGTTGCCGTTTAATACCGGGGCCACACCAGATCATCGGAATATGGGTAAGGACTTCTGGTAGTCCCGGGCCTTTACGCATCAGACCATATTCACCAACAAAATCCCCATGATCTGAAAGATAGATAACAATAGTATTCTCATCAAGCCTCCGTTCTTCCAATCCTTTTATAAAACGTCTAAATTGATCATCAATCAAACGAAGCATTCCATAGTAATTTGAGCGATCTCTCAAAATACGATCTTCATGGCACGTCCCAAGAATTTTGTCCCACATTTCATTTACAAATTTGTACTTAATCCCCTTTTTTTTCAGATCATCAACTTTTGTCGTGATTTGAGGCAATGATGCCGGAGGGAATAAATCAAAATAAGGAGCCGGGACCTGATAAGGATTATGAGGTTCCGCAAGACTTACCCAAAGGAAAAAAGGTTTCCCCTTGACGATATCCATGAAATGAAATGCATCGGTTACATTGCGGTAAGGGTGCTGTGCTTCTATTCCCCCGGGAGCAGTACTCTGTAAATCGATAAATCGCGATTCGTTATCTAGCGCATCAGAAAGTTGCATCTCCCCTTCGCTCCGGCATTGATCTTTGGTAATTCCCAAATGATTTGTAGGCCAGTCATAGTCAAAATCAACTGAAGGATCTCGATATGTATGATTTTTCCCACATAAACATGTTACATATCCATTATCCTTTAGCACATCCAAGATATCCTTAGTGTATAAAACATCTTCGACATTTTGATTAGTTCGGACTCCATGGCAACTAGGATATCTTCCGGTAAATAAACTTGAACGAGCCGCAAGACAAATCGGATTAGATGTATATGCGCAATCAAAATCAATGCCATTTTCCCTCCATTGATCAAGGAAAGGCATCGTATCCAAAGAAAACCCCCTACTTTTCCGAATATCAGCACGTTGTTGATCCGTCATAAAAATAACTACATTCGGTTTATTCATTTCACCCCTTCACCGCGCCAATCATGACGCCTTTTACAAAATATTTCTGTATAAATGGATATACGCAAAGAATTGGGAGACTAGAGATAACAATAGCAGAATACTTAATCGCCTCTGCCATCTTAATTTTTTCTCCCATCCCAACATCATTTGATCCCATTTGTTCTGTCTGCCCAAGCAACAAGATATTCCGAAGAATAATTTGTAATGGGAATAATTTCTCATTCTGCAAATAGATCAATGCATTGAAATATGAATTCCAAGTATCCACTGCATAATATAAAGCCAAAACAGCAATAATTGCAGGCGAAAGCGGTATAACTATTTGCCCTAGCGTACGAATATCCGAACAGCCGTCGATCTCCGCTGATTCATAGAGCTCTTTTGGAATACTGCTTTCAAAGAAAGATTTGGCAACAATGAAATTATATGTAGAAATTGCAGTCGGGATAATCATTGCCCAAATTGTATCGTATAAGCCCAGTTGTCGTACGAGTAAATAGGTAGGGATCATGCCGCCTTCAAAATACATAGTAAAAACAATCATCAATGTAATCGGTTTTCGCAAAGGCATATCATGACGCGAAAGAGGATAAGCCAACAATATGGTCATAACCACATTGATAAATGTTCCCAAAACCGTATAAATAACGGTATTCAAATACCCCATCCAAATTTCTTCATTCTCAAAAACCATAGCATAGGGTTTGAGAGTAAATCCTTTAGGCAATAAGACAACTTTTCCACTTAATACGAGATCAGGATCCGAAAAGGAAGCTGAAACAACAAAAATCAATGGATACAAAACAACACAGACAAGAAAAACGGAGATTGCGTAGGTAATGCTGATAAACACTTTGTCTCCAAGACTTTGCTTGAAAAATGGAACTTTCACCATAGACTACTTCCCGTAAGTTTTTTGGAAAAACGATTTGCCCCGAACAGTAAAATGAAGTTGATAACTGAATTAAACAAGCCAATAGCCGTGCTATAGCTGAACTCCCCTTTCTGAATTCCGTTGGTGTATACAAATGTCGCTATGATGTTGCTACGACTCATGTTCACTGGGTTTTGCATTAACAGGACCTTCTCAAATCCAACATTCATCAAACTGCCGACACGCATTACAAACAAAATCATGATAGTCGGCAGCAATTCCGGGAATGAAATGTATAGAATCTGCTTAAATCTACTGCAACCATCGATCGTAGCTGCTTCATACATGTCTTGATTCAAAGAACTTAATACTGCGATATAGATAATTGAATTAAATCCCATATTTTGCCAGACATTAGAAAAAACATATAAGGTCTGGAATGCTCCAGGTTTTGCCATATAATCCACTGCTGCCATACCCAACAAACCCAAGAACTTATTAAAAATCCCATAGATTGGATCACAGAATAGATTCAACATACTCACCACAACAACTGTGGAAAGGAAATGTGGTATGTATGTAACATTTTGAACAAATTTCTGGAAAAAACGTAAATGTATTTCGTTAACCATCAACGCCAGAAAAATTGGCAATGGAAAACCGATCAACATTTGGTACAGAGACAACGAAAGCGTATTCCATAACAAATCCCAAAAATAGTATGAATGGAAAAACTGTTTGAAATACTTGAGTCCGACCCAAGGGCTTCTCGTAATTCCAAGAGCTGGATTGTATCGCTTGAACGCAAGTTGCACCCCATACATAGGAATGTACTTGAATACAATGTACCATGTGACAGGAATCAACAAAAGTAAAAACAAATCCCGTTTTTTCCAGATACGCTGATAAAGTTTCTGTTTCATCAAATTATTTTCCCCAAACTACCCTCCGGTCTTCTGTTGAAAACCGGAGGGGAAAAACCATCAACGCTCACTTGCTTCTTGGTAAATTGCTTCCAAACGAGGCAAACCTATCTGATCCAATGTGTTACAGTATTCGTCCCATTTGTCAAAACTCCATTCTCCTATAATGAATTTTGTCACAGCTTGATCACGATACGTATACAAATCCTGAGTGATGGCAATAAACTCATCCATCTCATCCTGATTGAAACTCGGAGCAAGATAATGGTCCTTTGGGATGTAAGGGATCATCATTGCGGCAACTTTTTTCGTAAGCTTAGATGCAACAACCCCATCCGTCTTATCTGTAATGATCGTTGGATTGTCACCACCAGGGACAAGATTGATCTTTCCAAGTGCGGTCATGAACCCTTTAGGATCGTTAAGAATTTCGGGCATAAACTGCGGCTCTCCATCAGTATCCAAAGTATAGGTAACGGCTTCGATACCATAGCGAAAGAAAAGAGATCCTTCATCACTATAGAAATAGTCCACCCATCGAATTGCAGCTTCTGGATCTTTGCATGTATTGCTCAATGCGAAGCTTCCTCGAGATCCATTGATGCCGCTGTTAACATCAACCCAAAGCTGATCCCCATATGGTCCCTTTAGGGGAGCAAGCCCATCAAATTGGTTTTCAACATTCATAAACACATCGCTATATGGCATATAAAATGCGCCAAATTTTGCTGTTGAGAGATTGGCTCTCCATTTGGGGAGATCTCGTTTGTAATAATCCTTCCACAACAATCCTTCCGCATATAATTGGTGCAACCATTGCAAGTATTCTTTGAAACGTTCATCTTTCAACCAAAAATGAACTTTCCCATTCACAATGTTGATGGTATTGTCCATCTGCTTCTGTAATCCAAACGCCCCACCGAGAACATACACACTACTTGACTCCCTGATCCCCAGAGGAATTTCATCCATCTCACCATTCCCGTTTGGATCCTGAGTTTTAAAAGCGCGAAGCACATCCGTAAACTCGTCAACAGTTTTTGGCACTCTCAGCCCCAATTTGGAAAGCCAATCCTTGTTGATCCATTGTTTGAATCCCATACTTCCTGTTGCACTGAAATCCAATTGAGGAAATCCATATATGTGCCCATCAGAACAGGCAATGGCCTTCTTAATTTCAGGATGCTCGTTCAACAATTCATTCAAATTGGGCGCATACTGTGCGAGATATGGATCAAGTGGAATCAATTGATGGCTTTGGACACCGTATTTTTCAAGTTCCGCCGGTGTAAGTTGAGAACGCAGGAAAACATCAGGAAGTTCATTGCTTGCAAACAACAAACTTTTTTTCTCATCTTTCCCTTGATCTGGGGTCTCTTTGAAATCCATATGTATCCCTGTCTTCTTCTCATATTCTTGGAAAACAAGCATGTCCTTCCATGCAGCTTGGTTTTGATCCCGGATGCCAAAGACGGTAAGCGCCAAAGGCTGAGACACGATAGGAAATCCAACGGCATTAACTATCTCTGTTTTCCTAGCAGGTTGGTACACAACCGCTTGTGTTTCCCTCCCTCCGTTCGCAAACAGCATACTCATCGCCGCAAACAATATCGGCAACACCAGTAAACGTTTCTTCATCTGATTCCTCCTTATGCAAGCAACATATCCTTTTATTCAAAGTCTACAAGCTGAAGGAACTAGAAAGGAAATTATCAGTTTGACTTCTTTTCGTTATTACTGTGTTTTTTTTACTTTTTTCGATTCGGCATATTTTTGAGGCGTACAGCCGTTCTCTTTCCTGAATACTTTGAAGAAGTAAGAATAATCTTTAAACCCACAATTATAAGCTACCTGCTTGAGAGGAGTATCTTCGATAATCATTTCTTTCGCTTTGGAAAGACGTACTGCATTGAGTCTCCGAGTGAATTGCTCACCAGTCTCTTGATGAAAGATTCTACTGAGATAGGAAGCATTCACACCAATGACATTTGCACAATCATTCAAGCTTATGTTCAGCATATAATTGTCAACAATGAAATCAATAGCTGCTTGTACATAATGAGAATATGCAGGGACATCTGCAATGCAATATTGTCCTTGAGCAAAAGCTACAAAAGCTTGGACAACATTTGCCCTTGTACCGTTCGTTATTATTTCCAGAAGTTTATTTGTTGAGTTGGGAAGGATTTTGTCTCCGTTCCTTTGGAAAGCTATCAAAAGCAATTGAAACAATTCTTGTGCTGCACCCCGCCATTCCTCCCCTTCTTGCAATACTTCCTGAATCACCTCTTCAAAAGCACGCCAATCCCGTTTTTCTATTGCATCAAGGAGAGTTGTCTGTTGATCTCCGCCCATCAAGGAAAACCTTCCGATCGTAGGAAAAGGCCCTTTCCTTGTAATTCCTGCATTAATTCGACTCAAAACATTCAACAAGACTTCTTTCGTCAAACGATGTTTCAAGATATAATCACAGGCACCATTCATGAGTATTTCATGCACATAGTCATAATTGTCAAAACCACTGATCGCCAACATAGACACTTCTGGATGCCGTTCTTTGATATATCGCGAGAGATCCACGCCATTAAGGCCCGGCATTGAAACATCGAAAATCACAATATCAACTGTCAATGTTTCCAGTACACTCATAGCCTGCTTAACAGAATGCATTTCCGCTACAATTTCATAGCCTTCCTTTTGCCAATCAATCAGGCTACAGATATATTCAATGGACAACACTTCATCATCAACAATCATCAAACGTTTCATAGTGGCATCACCAAAGTAACGCTTGTCCCCTTCGAGGGAATGCTTGAAATCATTGCATCTCCGTCATCCCCATAGAGTAATTGTATACGATCAAAAACATTTCTTAATGCGATGGTCCGAAACACATATCCTTTTTTGATTGAAACTACTTTGCCAGGAGAAATCCCAATTCCGTTATCCGTTACGTTACAGATAATTTTGTCTTCTCGTTTTTCCACCTTGATAATAATACGACCATCTTCCTTATCAATTATGCCATGGACAAGAGCATTCTCTACGATTGGCTGAAGAATAAGTTTCGGAATTGGATGAGAAAGCAAATCTGGAGATATATCCCAATTAACTCCAAAATCCTTACGGAATTTACATCGTTGAATTATCAAGTATTGTTCGATATAGTATTTTTCTTGACTGATGGGAACAAATTGTTCGTCGTTTCCTAATACGGCGCGAAGCAATTCAACCAATGCTGTCGCCACCTGCTCAAGCTCCGTCTCTCCATGGAGATGTGCAAGATATTGCATACTATTAATTGTCCCATAAATGAAATGAGGTTGAATTTGCAACCGCAAGTATTCTTTTTCAATTTCCTTTCGTTTTTTCTCAACTTCAATATTTTTATCCATTAGCTCGTTAATAGAATGCATCATCGCATCAAAAATCTCCGCCAAATCTGATACTTCCTCCGTGCTGTAGGTATGTTCAACAGATACATGAAGATTCCCATGCCGAATCTTCAACATTGTCAAACGCAACTTTCCTAAGTCGCGACTAAGATATACAGAAAAGAACCAAGAAAGAGCGAATGACAACGTCATGCATATGATGATGATCACAATAACCAACCGTTGGACTCTCATTGAATCCCGCACAAGAATTCGATAGGGGATCAGAGAAATGGTTCTAACTCCATACAAATTATCAATCTTTGAAAGTACAAACATCCGTTGTCCGAGGATGGATGTCAAAGACGCAGACCCAAGAAGGGAAAGTTGCTGTATCTTGATGGAACCATTTCTTACAAGTTCCCTGCCTTTTTCGTTTCCACTCAATAGATTGCCCTGTGAGTCAAAAGAGCATAACGTGATTTCAGGGATGGAAATCTTTTCATATAACGAAGCCAGTTGTTTTTGGTTCAGTTTGACATAAATTATACCGATGGATTGCTTCATATACATGATACGTCGAATTATATAAAGCTCTGTCGTTCCATCATCGGCATGGATTATGGACAATCCGTGATCTGCATCCGAACTGGTATCCAATCCAGACATTTGGCTTCTTGGAATGAATGTTTCTCCTGAATGGAAATTACTACCGTCATTACGATATATGACGACCTCATCAATCATAGGTTCATTTGCCATGACAGTCTTTAAAAATGAAACGATCTGTTTGTATTGATCAAATTCATCGTAACTTGCAGACCCATAGATGGTTCGACAAGCATCAACGACATCAGGATTAATGGCAATTTTCAAAGCGACATTACGAGCATTTTCAAATGTCTGCAATAAACTTGTATCAATTCCTTCAATGTCTCCTGTTGCATATAAGATTGCTTGCCGTTTTATAATGGTAGTCGCTTGCCGATACACCAAACCTGTACCTATTGCAACCGCAATCACCGCGGACAAAAAAGTGCAAACGAAAATCTCACCTTGCAATGTGTGGAAAAGATTCCTAATTCGCATGTGGTTATTCTATCATATGCACTTCAACAAAAAAGGTTTCATTTACAGAAAAGCACACATCTTGTGTATGCAAAAACCATCTCAATCACCCAGTAAATAGGATTGCTGTAACAGAGTCGACTACTGGATTATGCTTCACGAGAAAAATGAAATCAAATCACAAATTCATATAGGCTCAAGTTTTTAAATCGCAAAAACTCAATTGTGTGCTCTCTTGGAACACAAACAAGCTGTTGGAAAAAATTCTCCAACAGCCTTTCACTGATTCTGTTAATTCTTTCCAAATTACTTATGAAGAGCTTTGAACTTCACATCCAATTCTTTGCAGAAGGCATTAACATCGAAAGAATCCTTCATCGCATACTGAGTGAGTGTTTCAAAAAGTGTATTCTGATATTCCGGAGTAAACACCACAAGATTGGATTGGACATACAATTTGTTTCCCTCATACGAATTGATGTCATTCAACCCCTCAATGTCAGTTTTTCCGTCTATTTTTGCCCCTGTAAGTCCATGAGCGGATTTCGCAAATATCTCTGCGGATTCCTTCGAACTCATATAAGCGAAAAAGTCATACGCGGCATCCATGACAGCCTTGTTTTTGGTATTATTGTACACACAGTAGGAACTTCCCGGTTTCACGACCATAACGGCTCCAGATGGATCATCTGACGTCGGAAAAGCAAAAGCTCCAATCTTGGCGTCGGGATTGATGCTTAAAATACCATCAATGGCCCAGGAACCATTCAAAGTCATTGCGGCCTTGCCCGTAGCGACCATGTTCATGGCGTCGTTCCATTTTGTCCCAAAAGGATCTTTCCCCCAGTATGGCTTATACCTGTAGAAAATCTCCGCACAATCCTTGAATGCCTGATCATCGGAGAAAGGTACGCTCTGGTCCATTTTTTCAACAAACCAGTTCTTATTGTTTCTACAGCATTGCACATCAGTCAAAACCATATCGTAGTACCTCAGGCACCACAGCTCCGCAAAAGGAGCCGCTATGGGAGTGATCCCATGCTCCTGCAATACCTGACATACATGCGTTAACTCTGACGTGGTTTCGGGAACGGAAAGACCGTATTTTTCGAAAATTTCCTTATTGTAGAACATGCAATAAGCGTTTTTATCGATGCACACCCCGTACACTTTGCCATCAACGGTACTCTGCGCAACAGTGTCCGCATCATAAGCATCCATTCCTTTCATACCGGTCACATCCGCACAGTAACCCGCTTTCACGAATTCCATAAAAAGTTGGTTTCCCAAGTCAAAAATCATTGGGGCGTCACCTGATGCAATTCTTGTTTTCAACATGGTGTTGTATTGGTCTGAAGGAAGAATCTCAACATTAATCTTAATGTTTGGATGTTCCTTCTCGTAATTCGAGACCACAGTATTCACCCATTCCTGTTTTCCTTGCTCCTGCAGATGATGCAACCAAGTAAATTCAACCTGTTTGTTCTCTGCAGACCCCTCTGAGGTTCCTTGGGCGAAAACTGGCACCAACATACAGAACAAAAGTACCAGACACATACGTTTCCTCATTTTATCCTCCTCATCTCGAGTAAATGCTTCTCAAGATTTCACGCTACCTGCCGTAATGCCTTCGACCAAGGATTTCTGCATCATTGCGAATACGATGAGTATCGGAATCATGCATATGATCGAGGCCGCAAAAGCCATACCGTAATTTGCCGAATGCTCCCCAAAAAAATAATACTGTTTGACGGTAAGCGTTCTGACAGAATCTTTTTGGAGGAGAATCAAGGCAATATTAAAATCATTCCATATCCACATGATATGGAGAACCGCTACCGTCGAGTTGATCGGCGCAAGCAACGGAAACACAACTCGAAAAAAAGACTGGTAGGGGTTGCACCCATCAAGCAACGCCGCCTCTTCAAGTTCCTTGGGAACGGTTTTCACAAAACCTATATAAAGAAATGTCGCATACGCCGTACTGTATCCGATTTCGAATAGGATGGCCCCCCAACGGGTATTCAGCATCCCAAGATTCCTGAACATCCGATATACAGGAATCATGAGTATCTGGAAGGGCAGCATTAAGGAAGCCAAAAAAACCTTTTCCATCTTCCCGATGTCCCAATACCGTTTCCCGTATCTACAGATTGCATATCCGCCCATCGACGAGACGATCACAATACCCACCACAGAGGGAAACGTGACAAGAACCGAGTTCAACAGAGACCTAAGAAAATTGCTCTTTGCCAATCCTTCCCGAAAATTATCCCAGTATACCTGTTTCGGAAAAGCGAGAATGGATTGCGCCAATTCCAAAGGAGATTTCAACGCCGTAAGTACCGCAATATAGACGGGGAAAAGAAATAAGAGAATGAAAAAGAGCGTGAAAAGAATTATGAACACATCGAAAACGGAAAATCGATACTTTGCCGCGTTCACAGTTCCACCTCCCGTCTCCGGAAGAACGAAGAGACTCCGTTCCCGAGAAATGCAAGGAAAATCGTGAACAACAGGGCGACGGCTTGGCCATATCCCGCATGATTCTGCTGGAAGATATTCTCAAATATGTAAATGGAAATTGTTCTGGATGCCCCGCCGGGACCTCCTCCGGTTGCGGACAACGTCATGGCAAATTCCCGTAACCAGGAAGTCAATGACAATGTACAGCACACACTGAATGCGGAACTCAAGAAGGGAATGGTGACACTCCTAAAGCGTTGCCATCGGTTCGCGCCATCAATACGCGCTGCTTCGTACAAATCGCGAGGAACGCCTTGCAATGCGGAGAGATATATCATCATGTTGATCCCGCACGTATTCCAGATACCCATGACAGTTATGGCGGGAATTACCGTGGCGTTGTTTCCGAGCAAGCTCCGAATTCCAAACAACTCGGAAAATACATCCTTGTAAATAAACCCCCATATGAAAGCGGTAAGGATGGAACTGAAGCAAACAGGAATGAAATAGACCATCCTTGCAATTGATTTCAGTGTTTTTGCTTTCTGATTCGCCAAAAGGGCGAGAGCAAGGGACGCAACATTGCTGCCAATGGTCCCCAGTACCGCGAACTCAAGAGAATTCTTAATTGGCTGAACCAAAAGGGCATCCCTGAAGCAACTCAAGAAGTTTTTTATTCCCACGTAATTGTACGAAGGAGATATGCCGTTCCAATCAGTAAAAGCAATGTTGACCCCCATCACAAAGGGGATGCCAATGGAAAAACAGAAGAAAAGAAAACTTGGCAACATGAAGAGGTGACTCGCAACCTTTCTGTTTTCAAAGACATGTTTTCCCATATTCTATTCTTCCTCTCCCAAAGTGTACGACATCACAAGGAAAAGTCAATAAAAATTTTACTAAAATTTTACTATGTATTTTCTCGTGAACAGTGATAATGCTGGATACTATCCCCAGAGTTACAAGACATGCATACTTTTTCCTTGCTTTTGTACGATCAATGTTATATTATATCTTTAGTAAATTTTTACTCATCGGGAAGCAGAAATGGCCACACTCAAGGAAATTGCACAAAAAGCCCATGTTTCTTCTGGAACCGTATCCAGAATACTGAACCATGACGCTTCGCTGAGTGTTTGCGACGAGACAAAACTCAGAGTGCTTCAGATCGCCGAAGAATTGGAATATGCAACAGTACGACAAAGGAAAGAACAAAAAGAAGGAAAGGCGGCCCAAAAGAGAATCACCGTTGCTATTGCGGAATGGTATGGTGATTCCGATCTGGTCGAAGACCCCTATTATCTTTATTTGATGACCACCGTAGAAAAGATTTTGGCAAAAGAAGGAATAAACAGTTTCAGATTTATGAAAATCAATAATGCGTATGTCCCTTCCATGCAAAGCAAAATCGATGGCATCATTGCCATAGGCAGATACAATATCGAGCAAATAACCTCCTTTTCCGAATACTCAGAACATATCGTTTTCCTTGATTCTTGTCCCGATAATTCCCGTTTTGACTCCGTTCAAGCGGATGCGATTGAAGGAACAAACAAAGCTTTTGAATACTTGTACGAAGGGGGACATCGTTCCATAGCGTTTATTGGCGGTAAAGTGATTTCCGATCTCGGACAGGAAGGAATAGACACCCGCGCGGAGCTGTACCAGACGTTTATGGCATTACACCATCTTCCTACGGACGGACTGATGTACATTGGATCAAAACTCAGCTTCAACGAGGGATTCCGTTTGGCAGGAGAAATGTTGAAATCACCGCAAAAAGCCACAGCGGTGTTTTGCGCCAACGACACCATGGCCATGGGATTGATGGCCCGTCTTCAAGAGGCGGATGTTTCCGTTCCAGATCAAATCAGTATCGTAGGTTTCAACGACAATCCTTCCGCAAAGTTTTTGAACCCTCCCCTTACGTCCGTCAGAGTCCCCATGCAGTTCATTGCTCAGAACGCAGTCGAATTGCTAAAAGGCAGGATTCTCAACGGGGTTTCCGTCCCGCGGAGAATCCTCATTCCCACACAACTGGTGATCAGGGGAAGTACGGCTTCGTTGCATGAAGAACGCCGATAGCATTCTCCAAGCAAACAAAGAAGCCATTCCCGGTCTCCCAGAAATGGCTTTCTTGTCATAACGAAATCGACAAAAACTATTTGTTGTAAATGTGCTTGTAGTCCTCGAACAGATCCTTGACCTTGTCGCGGCACTTGCCGCAGCCGGTGCCGTAGTTGGTCAGGCGCTGCAAGTCTTCCAAAGTCTTGGCTTTCCCGCTCTTCACCAAATCCTCGATTTGCATGTCGGTGACGTTCTTGCACTCGCAGATCACTTTCGCGATGGTGTTCTTGAACGTATTCGGCATGTTGTTTTTTGCAAGGTAATCGTCGATGGCGGCCCTGAGGGCCTTGTCGCCGAGTACCGAACAATGGAACTTGTGCTCGGGAAGTCCGCCGAGGGCATCCATGATCTGCGTCGGCGTAATGTGGTAGGCCTGTTCCAGTGTCATGCCTATGGCCATGTCGCTCATCATCGACGTACTCGCGATCGCCGAGGCACACCCGTAGGTAAGCCATTTCAAATCAACGATTTTTTCATCCTTGACTT
>JBAXYP010000011.1:0-15899 GCA_041670725.1 Sphaerochaetaceae bacterium | reverse complement strand
TCCATTACTTCATTCATGACTTCTTCTCCTTCTTTTCCACCGTCTGCCGGTTGAGGATGCGCGCCATCGGAACAAACCCCTCTCCCATCACCTGATAGGTTTCATGGACAAATACAAATGCATTGGGATCCTCATCCTGAACGATCCTCAAGAGACGGTTGATTTGCTGATTATGGACGACCGCGAGAAGAATCGTCCGTTGTTGGCCGGTGAAAATGCCAACCCCGGTGAGCAAGGTCCCCCCGTGATGCAATTCCTTGATGATCCGCTCTCCGATCCTCTGGTGCCGCTCGCTGATGATGTACGCCGTCTTGGCGTACTTCGTTCCGATCGACATGACCATGAAGTTGATCATCTGGCTGGAAAGATACAATTGGATAATGGCAAACAGTCCTCGCTCAAGCCCGAACACGGCGAATCCCGCAAGAATGATGCACGTGTCGACAAGAAACAAACAGGTCCCCAGATTCAGAGGAGTATACTTGTTCAGAATCTGGGCGACGATGTCCGTACCCCCGGTATTGGAACCGCTTCGCATCACGATGCCGATGCCGCATCCCAGAAGCACCCCGCCAAAGACGGCGGACAGCAAGGTATCCATTCTGTCACCATAAGTCAAAATACCCTTGTATCCGGTAAGATTTCCGAACAGGCTGACGAACAAGGAAAGACAAACCGCTCCAACGAGGCTTTTCACTCCGTAATACGCGCCGAACACACGCATCCCGATAAGAAACAGCGGGATGTTGATCATCAGCATGACAAAACCAGGATCCCATCCCATCGTATGGTAAAGGATCGTGGCGATACCATTCACGCCGCCCCCGGCGATTTTCGCCGGAGTGGTGAACACCGCAACCGCAAACCCTGCAATCATCGTACCGAAGAGGATGTACAGGTATTCCAGGACATTGTGTCTTTTCATGATTATTCAGGCCGCCTGTCTCCCAAAACCAATGTAGCAGAAGGCCTGTCGATGAACAGGTCACATCCGTTGTGCCAGCGAAGCATGGCGCACGGGGCGAATGGGGAAGCTTCGTCGAACAGGCACATCGCCACAGCCTTCGCTTTACGCAGATCGGGAACCGAGGCAATGATGTGCTTGGCCTTCAGTATTTGCCTGACACTCATCGTGATCGCCTGCTGGGGAACGGCATCCATGGAGGAGAACCATCCCTCGGCCACTTGTTGCCTGCGGCATCGATCGGCTAGCGTCACCTGGATGAACGACTCCTCCGTATGGATTTTTGCCATCGGAGGATCATTGAACGCGATATGGCCGTTCTCCCCTACGCCAATAAACGCCACGTCCACCGTCTTATGGGCGATCAAGGCATTGAGTCTAGCAATCTCCGACTCGATATCCTTTGCATTGCCGTCGATGAAGTGGATTTCTCCAAGGGACGGGATTCGTTTGACGAAGTAGGTTTCCAGATAGGAATGAAAACTTGCGGTGTCCGTCGTCGGAAGACCGACATATTCGTCCACATGAAACACCTCCACCTTATCCCACGGAATATCCGCTTTCACCAGACGGGAAAGCATATCAACTTGCGACAATCCCGTGGAAAGGACAATCACCGCCTTCCCCTTCTTTGCAATCGCCTCACGGATCCACCGGGAACCCGTATCTGCCGCACCGTCGGCAAGACTGGCTTTGTCATCACAGAGTATCACCCGCATCACGTCGCCTCATCGCCATCATATATCGTTTCGCCGTCCTCGTGCAAAGGATCACACAAACACTTCCTCACTGTTCTTCACCGTCTGTACATAAGAAGAGACGGGAATCCGTACTCTGCGGAACACATCGGAGACTGGCATCGCGCCGAACATGGACAAAAGATGTTGGTCTGACCCGAAATCCACCGTAATGGAGGCCACCCGCTCACGAGCCATCTGACGGGAGAAGGAATCAAACATCAGACGAAACAACCCCATGCCGCGCCACTGCGGATCGACACCGTAAAAAACAAGATTTGCGGCATCCCCTTCCTTCCCGTAGACCATCATACCGCAGACATCCCCCGTCGCACTTTTCGCGAACACATAACGCCTTTCCTTCAGCTCCCCGAGATTCCGAAGGGCAATTTCCATACTTGCCTCGAGCCCGTCCCCTCTCAGAAGAGAAAACAAGACTTCGCCTCCATCAGGTACGTCGGAGAACTCGACGGAGAAGTCCTCCAGAAGAAGATCTCCAAGCCCCTCGTCATCCCCTCCCTCATGTTCTTCACCTGAAAAAGAAACGCTTCCTTTCCGTTGTCGATACCACGCGGTGACCACCTTCTCCATCTCGTGTTCCTTGAAACCGAACCACTCCTGCAAAAGGCTGTTTTGTTCAGAAAGGATATCCTTGAACCGACGGAATACGCCGTGCCCGCTCTGCAACGTCCGGGACAGCAGTCCCTTGTAATACGGGTTGCGCACTCTCAGAACGAATTTTTCCATCAAGCGGAACCCGTCGGCGCTGGTCCACAAGGGAAGATCCAGATACCGGCCCTCCTCACTGTTCTCCTTCAACTCTTTAGAGATGACAAGCCCTTCTTTTAGGTCGAGGCACGAAGTCCTCTCCTGATTCTCCATGGCGAAGATGATCTGATCGAGCAGTTCCGACGTTAACAATGGCATGGCATATTTGCTTTGCATGGCTTCATTTTACGGCCAGTCGCCATTTTCATCAACCTTGACAATCGGGGGTAAAGAATTGATAGTATACACGTACATCAATGATACCGTAACTTAGGTAACGAGGAGTTAATCGTATGAGCACAATTGAAAGTATCGAAGCAAGGGAAATCCTTGATTCACGCGGGAATCCGACCGTCGAGGTCGAAGTCACGCTGGAAGATGGTTCCATGGGGCGGGCAGCGGTTCCGTCCGGTGCCTCCACTGGCGTACATGAAGCGGTTGAGCTTCGTGACGGAGACAAGAAACGTTTTGGCGGGAAAGGCGTGCTGAAGGCTGTCGAGAACGTCAATGAGGTGATAGCCCCCGAACTTGAGGGGATGGATGCTTTGGATCAGGTTGCCATAGACCGCACGATGATCAAACTGGACGGCACTCCGAACAAGAGCAAGCTTGGAGCGAACGCTATCCTCGGCGTTTCGATGGCTGTCGCGAGAGCTGCTGCGGATTATCTGTGCGTTCCTCTTTTCCGCTACCTTGGTGCTTATCATTCCTGCATTCTTCCCGTTCCGATGGCAAATATCCTCAACGGCGGCGCGCACAGCGACAACAAGGTTGATTTTCAGGAATTCATGGTCATGCCGATCGGAGCTCCGAGCATGCACGAAGCGATCCGCTGGACCGCGGAGGTGTTCCACTCCCTGAAGAAAGTGCTTGCTTCCAAAGGCTACAACACCGGAGTCGGCGACGAAGGCGGATTCGCTCCCGACCTTCAGAGCAACGAGGAAGCGCTGGAAGTAATTATGGAAGCCATCAAAGCCGCAGGATATACTACGGGACGTGACGGCGATTTCATGATCGCTCTCGACCCGGCAGCTTCGGAACTGTACGACGAGAAGACCGGCAAGTACTGCCTGAAATGGACCACCAAGGAGATGAAGACATCCAAGGAAATGGTCGATATGTGGGAAGACTGGGTAAATCGTTATCCGATCATCTCTCTGGAAGACGGTATGGCCGAAGACGACTGGGAAGGATGGAAAATGCTGACGGATCGCATCGGCGACCACATCCAGCTGGTCGGCGACGATCTGTTCGTCACCAACACGGAGCGGTTGAAGATGGGCCTTGAGAAGGGTGTCGCGAATTCCATTCTGATCAAAGTCAATCAGATCGGTACGTTGACGGAAACCTTCGAAGCGATCGATCTTGCCAAGCGCAACGGGTACACCGCTGTCGTTTCCCATCGTTCGGGAGAGACGGAAGACAGTTTCATTGCCGACCTCGTTGTCGCCCTGGAGACGGGAGAAATCAAGACCGGTTCGATGAGCCGTTCCGAGCGTATCTGCAAATACAACCAGCTGATGAGAATCGAGGATTATCTTGGTGACACGGCGAAGTATGCAGGACGTGATGCGTTTCGTGTACTGAAGAAACATTAAGGAACACTTTTCCTTCATACGACGGCGTTTCCTCGAGGGAACGCCGTTTTTCTTTTCCTTGGAAGTTGGTATGCTGGTATCCATGAGCGAAATGTGTTACCGTTGCTACAAACCGAAGAATAACTGTCTCTGTCCATACATCACCGAAACGGATACCGGAGTGAAGTTCGTCATTTTGATGCACCCCAAAGAGGCATACCACCAGAGGACGGGGACGGGACGACTTACCGCCCTCAGCCTGAAAAACAGCGAGATCCGCATCGGCATCGATTTCACCGATGACGAAAAACTCAACGGCATGCTTTGCGACTCCCGGTACCAACCGTTTCTACTCTTTCCGGGAAAGGATTTTCAAACCGCAGAAACACTCCAAGAAATACCCGGCAAACAACTTCTTGTCGTCGTCATCGACGGGACGTGGCCATGCGCCAAAAAAATACTTCGGTTGAGTTCCAATCTGCGGATGCTCCCCACACTGTCGTTTTCAGGAAATTACCGCTCCGCATTCGCGTTCAAACGGGAACCAAGCGAGGAATGCCTGTCCACCATTGAATCCTGTTATTATCTCGTCAGGGAACTGCAACGATTCTCAAAGGCGAAGCAATGCGACGTCTCTTCCATGCTCACCGTTTTTTCCAAGATGGTGGAACATCAGATCGTATCGGAAAAACGTCGGAAAACGCTCGGCGGCAACGATTCGTTCCACTTGCGTTGCGGATCATGAAAACAACCGTTTGACATCCCTATATGAAAACCCTTTGCGCAACAGTTTCTGAATCTGCTTATTCCTATCCGAGGTAGTCCGTCCGACGTTCTCGAATGCAACGCGCAAATACGCTTCTCCATGTTCGGCGAATGCAGCATTCACCGCTTTCGCCGCTTCTTCTCGCGGGACGCCCTTTGCAACGAGACGTTCCAGAAGCAACGCTTTCCCCTCCGGGTTCCGGCTCTGGCGGGAACGGATCATCGATTCGGCATAACGCGCTTCGTCCAATGACCCATCCTCTCGCAATTGGGCAAGCACCTCGTCGATCTGAGCGGATGAGAACTTGCGGGCAAGAAGTTTTTCCTTCAGTTCCCACGCGGTGTGTTCTCGCACGGCAAGCAGGGAGAGCGCCTTCTCTTGGCAATCGTCCCGTCGTTTCAGCCCAAGAATCCGGCGGTATTCCGCCTCATCCAACTCCTGGTTTTCGTGGAGATCCCACGCGGCAAATTGCCGTACTGAGATAAAAAAAGGAGGATCCTCCTTGGCAATGGCAAACCACCCCTTGCCGGAAGATCCTCGCTTGATGACCGCATACGCCACAGGTTAACGCTTGCTGAACTGGAACTTGCGACGAGCGCCCTTCTGGCCGTACTTCTTGCGTTCGACCATACGGGAATCACGGGTAAGGAACCCATTGGCACGCAAAGCGGCCTTGTTGGTCTCGTTTTCCTGAAGCAAAGCCCGTGCGATGCCCAGACGGCAGGCACCGGCCTGTCCTGAGGGACCTCCACCGACAACGTTGATCAAGATATTGAACTTGGTCAGGTTATCTGTAGCTTCCAGCGGTTGCTTCACCATAAAGACGAGCAGTCCGTTCCCAAAATACTCGTCAACGCCACGACCATTCACCATAATCTTTCCGTCACCTTCGCGAAGGTAAACACGGGCAATGGCGGTCTTGCGTCTCCCGACACCACGGCCGAGATTCTCGACTTTTTTTTCTTCTTTCTTCGTTGTAGCCATTTCCTCTGCTCCTACTTCACTTCGATGACTTCGGGCTTCTGAGCCATATGCGGATGATTCGGTCCTGCGTATACGTGGACATTCTTCATCAACCTGCGCCCAAGCCTATTGTTGGAAAGCATGCCTTTGACGGCCATTTCCATAGGATACACAGGATTGCGTTTCAGGGTAGTGATGTAATTCTCCGCCCTCAAACCGCCGATGTACTGCGAATGACGGTAATACATCTTGTCGTGTGCCTTGTTGCCGGTCAACATAGCTTTTTCCGCATTGATGATGATGACATAATCACCAATCTCCTGATGAGGAACATATTCCGGCTTGTGCTTGCCGCGGACAAGACTTGCGGCCAACACCGCGACTTTTCCGAGTTCCTTTCCCTCCGCGTCGATCAGGTACCACTTACGGGTAAACTGCGACGGTTTCAAAAAAATAGTGTCCATACTGAACCCCGATTCTTTGCAGGGCAACCCCTGCGATTTCTTAGCTACCCGCCATGGGCGGAAGCCCGTTCCGGCGCCCTTCCATCGAATGATCCTGTTCCTTCGACATCCGGTGAGCATACCGGAACGTCTCCATTGAACCCAGACCAATCCCGCGTTCTCGCATCGTTATGGCATCGTTACGTTTTCGGTCTGTACTCCCTGGGAAAGGAATGGATCAGACATCGCCGCGTGCGTTCACCAAAACGACCTTGAAAGCGGAAACACCAACAAAAGGTCACGTTTACGTTTTCAAACCATGTCGCGCCATGCGCGGCGGACATCATACTATACCGATTTCCCTGACTATGTCCAGTGAATGGAATGGGTTAGTCGCTGATTTTCTCCAGTTTCGCGTACTTACTGAGGAATGTGGCGACTTTCCCGGAATCAAACCGGACGGTGATCACTTCCTGGGATCCGCTTTTCTTCACCTCCTGGACATACCCGGATCCGTACGTTCCGCTGTTGACCCGCTGCCCCCGCTGGAAAATGCTTCCGTCCGTCGCTTCCGCATGGGTGACCTCGTACGAGAAGCCCTGCGACTTCTCGCCGAATCCTTTGTGCAACAGGGAGGAACCGGAAAAACCAAAGGAAACGCTTTGCCTTGGTCTCGTTCCATCCCCCGTCGAAGGACGGTGAAGCCTCCTCTCCCCGAGCGATCCCATGCCGTTCCAACCGAAAGAAGAAGCCTGAGGCGACTCCTCGTGTTCCTCGACCAACCCCTTTCCAATCTCCCCGAGAAACCTGCTCGGCTGGTTGTACCGCGTCGTACCGTAGAGACGACGGCGTCTGCAACTGGTCAGCACCAGTCTCCGTTTGGCACGGGTGACGGCTACATAGAAGATACGGCGCTCCTCGTCGCAGGACGGATCCTCATCAATAGACATCGAACTGGGGAACAATCCTTCCTCAAGCCCCACCACATAGACGTTTTCGTATTCCAATCCTTTGGTGTTGTGCATGGTGATCAACGTAACCCCCGGCCTGTCCGAAGGATCGAGATATCCGATCGTCGTTGTGTCCAGCGCAAGCGTTTCCAAAAACGAGGACAATGCGGCGCGGTCATTGCCGTAGTTGGAGGCTTGAGTGACCAAAGTGTCGAAATCCGCCACTCTTCCCCCCTCTTCCCGCTCCTTCCCTTCTTTTTTGTCCAATTCGACGTAGGAAGCGATCAACCCGCTTTGCGAAAAGAGGTTCTGCAACGCATCGGTAAGTTTTTCTTCCTCAAGCAACGCGTTGCACTTTGCAAGAAGATCATAGAAAGAAAGCGCCCCGTCCTTCGCCTTTCCCGTCAGAGAGGCGTTCCGCAGAGCCTCGATATAATCGTTTCCGTTCGCCTCTGCAGTCGCCTCGATGGCGGCCAACGCGGTTTTCCCGATACCTCGCGACGGTTTGTTGACCATCCTACGGAAACTGACCACGTCCTTGCGGTTGCAAAGCAGGTACATCAGGGACAGACCGTCCTTGACCTGCTCCCGATCGTAAAACTTCAACGCACCGACGACCTTGTACGGAATGGCGAGTCCGGGCTTGACGAACTCCTGCTCGAACAGGCCGCTTTGCGCATTGGTACGGAATAAAACCGCCGTGTGGTCGTAGTCGCCGTTCTCCTTGATCATCTGCGCCACCAGTGACGCCTCCGCCCTCTCGTCCGGCAGGAAAAACAACGCGGGTTTTGGCCCATCGTCGTTGTCCGTCCACAACCGCTTCAAATCCCCTCCCTTGTGATTGTGCACGATGACGCTGTTCGCTACGTCAAGGATACTGGGGGTACTGCGGTAATTTTGCTCCAACTTGATGGTCCGGACATTCGGATACGCCCGCCTGAAACTGTCGATATTTCCCACTTCAGCGCCACGGAATCGATAAATGCTTTGGTCATCGTCTCCGACCACGCAAAGCATTGCATCCTGTGCGGCAAGTTTACGGAGCAACTGAAACTGCATGACGTTGGTATCCTGATACTCGTCAACGAGGATCATGCGGAATCGGTTGTGGGCCCATTGGGACACCTCAGGTTTGTCCAGCACCTGCACCGTCCGAAGAATCAGATCGGCAAAATCGACACATCCCGTTTCCCCGAGCGTTTGTTGGTATTTCCGGTACATCTCGCCCAACAGATGATCGGGACTCTTGAGGATCGTCGCCTCGTCCACGCCCCTATCCTTCAGGAGGCTGATTTTCTTTGCATATCCTCGAAGCACCTTCGCGTCATAGCCGGCATAGGCCTTACGTAACACTTCCAGCGACGCGTCGTCGTCATAAATGGTAAAGTCGGACGAAAGTCCGGCATCGTCGGCAAACATTCGGAGTATCCATGCGCCGAAACTGTGGAACGTTCTGATGACGCATTCCTTCATGTCCGAACGATCGGAGAGCATCGAACAGGCGCGTTCCTTCATCTCGTTCGCCGCCTTGTTGGTGAAGGTGACCGCAAGAATCCGCCGTGGAGGAATACCAAGCACGGAGACGGCATAGGCGATCTTCGTCGTGATGACTCGCGTCTTGCCGGAACCCGCACCAGCAAGCACCAACAGGGGAACGGAATTTTCCATCACCGCCTCTTTCTGCTGCGGATTGAGTGCGTTCAGCAACTTGTCCATCTCCGACATCACACCACCACCGCCTCGAGATCCAGATCGTTTACGCCGCGGATCCCCGCCATGACGATACTCCCTGCCTTCAACCCTTTTCCCAGCACGACGGTCAGGCCGTCCACCTCCGGAGCCTGACTGTAAATTCTGCCGATAGCCATCTCCTCCCCTTTCACTTCCTCTTCGATCAACACGGGGAACGCTCTCCCGACAAATCGTTTCAACCGGCTGCGGGTGATTCCGTTCTGAATGGTCTCCAACTCCTTTTTCCTTCGGTTCGCGATGCGTTGAACGGCTTCATGTTCCTTCTCGTCTCGCATCCGGTACGCTTTCGTCCCTTCTTCCCTACTGTACACAAACACGCCCATCCAGTCGAATTGGGCGTCGATCAAAAACTGCCGGAGGGTGGCGAACGCCTTTGCGTCCTCACCGGGAAACCCAACCATCAATGTGGTACGGATGACGGCATCGGGAAGCACTTCCCGAATATGGCGTACCATGGAAAGGTATTGCTCCGGATCGCCCTTTCTGCCCATTCCCGCAAGAACATCGCGGTCCGCGTGCTGGAAGGGAAGATCAAAATACGGAAGAAGATGATCTCGTTCTTTTACGTAGGATGGAAGCCAATCGGGGAAGAAATCGGGATGAATGTACAACATTCGCATCCGCCATGTTCCGGGAACAGAAAGCAGGGAATCAAGCAAATCCCTGAAATGGCTTTTCCCGTCCCAATCCTTCCCGTATGCGGCCAGATCTTGGGCGATCAAATTGATCTCCCTCACTCCGTTGGCGACAAGATCCTCCAGTTCGTCCCTGACGCTCGCCATCGGACGGGAACGGAGATTCCCCCTGATCAACGGAATGGCGCAGTACGAACACCAATGGTCGCATCCCTCGCTGATCTTCAGATAGGCCGAGCCGGGATAGCCGAGCAATTGCCCGCGTTTGTATGTTTCTTTATCGGGATCGGGGTACTGAGGCACGACGGAAACACGGCTTCCGTCCATTACGTGTCTCACTACGTCGGAGATCTTTGAAAGGTCCCTGTTGCCGAAAATCGCCGATGCCTCGGGAAGGTCCTTGTACAAATCATCGCTGTACCGCTGGGCAAGACAGCCGCCGATGACAAACTTCGCATTCGGATTAATCTTGTACAGGGAAAAAAACGTCGAAACGCTTTCCTCACGCGCCTGTTCGATGAACCCGCAAGTGTTGACAATGATCACATCGGCTTTTTTCGCGTCATCAGTACGCTCGAATCCATCATCGGCAAGCCGTTTGAGCATCACTTCCGCGTCGACCTGGTTCTTCGCGCATCCCAGATTTTCCACATAGACTTTTTTCGCCATCGGGGACCCCTTGGACTGTACCATAAACCAAAGCGAAACTCCTTGCAAGATTGAAAATACTATCTTCTTAGCATTCATGGAGTTATTTTTTTCTCCATTAGTTTATTGCATAAATATGTTTCTTGATATACTATGAAAAACGCTGTTTTTCGGGGGTTTCTCTCCCAACAGGTATCACTCTTTACGAGGTTGCGATGATCAAATATATAATCAAACGAGTAATTGGCATGATTCCTACGTTACTCATCATCATCACGCTAAGTTTCTTTATCGTGCGTATCGCTCCGGGAGGACCTTTCGCCACGGAACGGGCAATGCCGGAAGTCATCAAACGGAACATCGAGGCGAAATACCACATGGATGAACCGTTGGTCAAACAGTACGCCCGGTATTTATTCGATGTCTGTCGTGGAGATCTCGGCCCTTCCTACAAGTACAAGGACTATGACGTCAACTACTATATTTTCACCAGTCTTCCCAATTCAATGGTTCTCGGCAGTATTTCCATGGCGATTGCCTTGGTGATAGGCATTCTTCTCGGAGTGTTGGCGGCAGTCTACCAGAATTCCTGGATCGACTATGTATGTATGGCGTTCGCGGTTATGGGAATCTCCATACCTCTGTTCGTCATCGCACCTATCCTCCAACTTATATTCGCGTTGAACCTGAAATGGTTCCCGACAAGCGGCTGGTATACGACAGGCCAAGGCTGGAGATCGGTCGTGCTTCCCGCCATGGCGCTTTCATTCGAATACTTCGCGACCATCGCACGACTTACACGTTCCTCCATGCTGGAAACGCTCCGCAGCGATTACATCAGGACCGCAAAGGCGAAAGGGATGAAGGGGAGCCAGATCATTCTCAAACATGCGATGAAAGGAGCGATGCTCCCCGTCGTCAGTTATCTCGGGCCTGCATTCGCGGGCATCATCACCGGTTCGGTCGTCGTCGAGCAAATCTTCCGTGTTCCAGGCTTGGGCAAGTTCTTTGTACAGAGCTCCTTCAATCGTGACTATACGTTGATCGTCGGCGTCGTCATCGTCTATTCGGTTATTTTGGTGTTCATGAACCTCATCGTGGACATCGTATACGCGTTGCTTGATCCGCGCATCACTTACAAGTAAGGGGTTCCACCATGACAAAAAAGAAAGAACAGGCAGTCAATGAGTTCAACCAGGTCGTGGAAGGAAACAGCCTCGGGAAAGACGCATGGAGGAGACTGAAGAAAAACAAAATGGCCGTCATTGGGATGGTGACCGTCATCGTTTACGTACTTCTCTCCGCATTCGCACCGCTCCTCCCTCTGCATCCGTATGACGAAATCATTCTGGATCACCAACAGCTTCCCCCCTCGCTTCACGCCACAGCGGGAGAATTGATGATGAAAAACAAACTCCAGGATTTGTACTTCCAGGCATGGAAAAACGGGGAATTGAAACTTTCCGAGAAAGATAACCAGCAAATCAAGGAATGGATCAAAGACAGCAAGACGACGAACGTCTGGGCGCTGGTTTACAAAGAAGGCGAAGCGCAACGCGAAACTGGCGCGTTTGCATTCAACACTTCGGCGCAACGGACGGTGGACAGACTCAAGACGAAAATCGAGAGCGAGCTATTCGTCACCATCAAGAAAGCATACTACACCGGAACGGACGGGAAACATTATGACATCTCCAAGTTGGGATACAAGGAGTTGCTTCCCATCTATGCAAAGATGATCGGTGTCGACCAATCTCGTATCGAAGAACAGACGGAAACCGAGGTCCGAACCCAAATACTCAACGACGTAAAAGCCAAGGCTCCCGACGAGACCGACGAGGAAGCGCAATTGAACCTGGAACTCGAACTGAAGAGCATGGGTGAGAAAGGATTCAACGAGACGGCCAGACAGAATGTTTATGGAAAAATTCTTACGCAAGCGCAAAAAACCTGCGAACGTGATCTCACGAAGCAGGCAAAGGCAGGCACGGTCAAATTCCCGCTGAAAGAAACGTATCAACTGGGAGATTCCATCCAACTGATCATTGAAGCGAGCAAAAAGCACAGCAGAAGATATCTTTTGGGAACGGATTATGTCGGCCGTGACATGCTCAGCCGTATCATCTACGGCGGTCAGGTGTCCATCGCCATCGGTCTGGTCGGCACACTCACTTCCGTCCTGATCGGCATTCTGGTCGGTGCGTTGGCGGGCTACGTAGGAGGCAAGACCGATTACATCCTGATGCGTATCGTCGACATCATGTACGGCTTGCCGTACATGTTGCTGGTCATTATTTGCATGGCGATCTTCGGACGGAACATCATCAATCTGTTCGTTGCGTTGGCGATGGTAAGCTGGCTGACCATCGCGCGTATGGTCCGCGGACAAATCATGAGTCTGAAGAACAGTGAATTCGTCGAGGCAGCCCGCTCCATGGGCGCGTCGACATGGAGGATCATCCTCAAGCATATGATCCCCAATTCCCTGTCCGTCATCATCATTTATTCAACATTGCGCGTCCCTGCGTTCATCATGCAGGAATCATTCCTCTCCTTCCTCGGGCTTGGCGTCCAAGCGCCGTTTGCATCGTGGGGGTCGCTTGTCGGAGACGCGGTGGATGGCATGACATTGTATCCATGGCGTTTGCTCTATCCCGCCTTGGCCATGACCGTATTCCTCTTCGCCATGAACTTCTTCGGCGATGGTCTTCGCGACGCCTTCGACCCACAGTCGAAGAACCAACTGTAAGGAGGGAAGAATATGTTGAAACCAAACGCAAAAACGGTATTGGAAGTAAAAAACCTCCAAACGTATTTCGGAACTGATGCCGGTATTCTCAAAGCGGTCGACGGGGTCTCGTTCTCGCTTCATGAGAATGAAACCCTCGGACTTGTCGGTGAATCGGGAAGCGGGAAAAGCGTCACGAACCTATCCATTATGCGTCTTGTACAATCTCCTCCGGGAAAAATTGTCGGAGGACAAATTCTTTTCGAAGGAAAAGATATCCTTAAATTGCCGGAAAGCGAACTTCGCAACATCCGTGGCAACAAAGTAAGTATGATTTTCCAAGATCCGATGACCAGTCTCAATCCGTTTCTGAGGATTTCCACACAGATGGTGGAAACGATCAGGCTCCATGAAAAGAACATTTCCAAGCAGGACGCCCTGCAACGTTCCATCGACATGCTCAAACAAGTCGGCATTCCCGCCGCGGAGAAACGTGTGTTCTGCTATCCCCACCAGTTCTCAGGAGGGATGCGGCAACGAGTCATGATCGCCATGGCGCTTTCCTGCAAGGCCGAGGTACTGATCGCGGATGAGCCGACCACTGCATTGGACGTAACCATTCAAGCGCAAATCCTCGAATTGATCCAGAAGTTGTCCCTCAATATGGGAACGGCCGTAATTCTGATCACTCACGACTTGGGAGTCGTCGCCGGCATGTGCGATCGTGTGTGTGTCATGTATGCGGGACGGATCGTGGAGCAAGCGTTGACCGACGACCTGTTCTCATCTCCCGCTCACCCCTATACCGAGGGTCTGATCGCAAGCGTTCCCCATATGGACCCCGCAAGCAAAGCAAAACGGTTGTTCTCCATCGAGGGGCAGCCGCCGAATGTCATCGATTTGCCTCCGTGCTGTCCTTTCCATCCCCGTTGCCATAAGTGCATGGAGATCTGCAAACATGCGTATCCGCCGTTTAAGCATTTGAATGAGGAGCATAGCGTTTCCTGTTGGCTGTACGCGACGGAAGCGCAAAAGCAACAAGCCGCAGAGGAGGCAAAGGCATGAGCGAACAGAAAAAGGAACCCTTGCTCCAAGTAAAAGGCCTGAAACAGTATTTTCCCATTTCCACCGGGTTCTTCAATAAGAAGACGAGTTTTATTCGTGCCGTGGACGACATCTCGTTCGAGGTATTCCCCGGTGAAACGCTGGGAATCGTCGGAGAGTCGGGATGCGGCAAATCGACAACGGTCCGTTCCATCGCCCAATTGTATAAGCCGACCGCGGGTGAGGTGATTTTCGAAGGAAAAGATCTGTGCAAGTCAACAGAACAGGAAATGCTGATGGCCAGAAAGAACATGCAGATGATTTTCCAAGATCCTTATGCATCACTCGATTCCCGTATGACGATTCGTTCGATTATCGCGGAACCGCTCATCATTTACAACAAACGGCATATGCTGGAAAAAAGTCTGAGCAATGATGAGATCGAGCAACGCGTCGAGAACCTGATGGAACGGGTTGGCCTGAACCGGCTGTTCAAGAATCGGTATCCCCATGAATTTTCCGGCGGGCAGCGACAGAGAATCGGCATCGCCCGCGCTCTGGCACTTCAGCCGAAGATCATCCTTGCCGACGAACCAGTCTCTGCTTTGGATGTATCCATACAAGCTCAAATTCTCAACCTTCTCTCCGACCTCCAGAAAGAATTTGGTCTCACCTATGTGTTTATCGCCCACGATCTCGCCGTCATCCAGCACATCTCCACCCGTGTGGCGGTCATGTATCTGGGCAAATTGATGGAGATCGCGGATGCGCTGGAATTGTACGCCAATCCGCTTCATCCCTATACGGAAGCGCTTCTTTCCGCCGCTCCGATACCCGATCCGAAGATCGAGCGGAAACGGCAACGGATCATCCTTTCAGGGGATGTCCCATCTCCCGATCATGTACAACCGGGTTGTTATTTCTACGATCGATGCCCCAAGAAGTTTCCCTACTGCAAAACGCACATCCCGTCCTTCATTCACATCAACGAGAAACACAAAGTCGCCTGTTGGTTGTACGACAAAACGGTACATGTAACCGAATAGAAAAATCTAGTTGGCAATTCGTAGTTCGGCTAGACTCCGATCTCTCGCAATACTGTATATACCGATCTGGTAGACGGCATTTCTAGTGATACGACGTTCACGCCCGCCGAAGGACGGCTCTGAATCCATTAAGAAAATAGGTGCATTTCGCTTTTTTCACCACATCGGCATCATTCATTTGCTTCCCATGTAGTATCCAGAAAAAGCCCATATATTCTGATGGGCGTTAGCTACTGACAACACTTTGCCGTACGGATCTTTCGTTATCGAAAAAGCAGGTGCTTCGTTCCCTCCATTTGATGTCGTATTGGGATGAGCACGCACATCTTCCGATGTACTCATCATCCTCCCGGGAGAGCTTCGTCCTTGCGGACACCTTCCTGCAATACCTCATTCATTCCATGTCAAATAGCTTCAGTTTGTTCTTTATGTGTTTTTGCCGTTTGAAAACGGATAGGTGAAACGCTAATCAGCGGGTATTACGATCGACAATGAGGGGTGAATAGGTCTCGGCAGATGCCGAGACCCTGTAGCAGATCATTTCAACGGTTTGAACAGTCTCAAATGCATGAAGGAAGTTTTTTGTCACTCAATGCTTCCGGTAGAACCTCCTACCGCATCATAGTCACAGCCTGTGGGTTTCTGTCTTCTGCTAGCAAGAGGAGCATCTCCTGAGGGGAAGCAACAGAATCTACATCTTCAGCATAACCTTAATCGCATTTTCAGGATTCGAAGCGGCAAAATCGAAGGCCTCGATCGCATCGTCGAATGAATAGATCTGTGTTATCAAAGGCTTTACCGGTAGTGTGCCACTACTGATTAATCTCAAAGAACGCTCAAACATGTTGACATAGCGGAATAACGTATAGAGTGTTATT
>JBAXYP010000010.1:0-16230 GCA_041670725.1 Sphaerochaetaceae bacterium | reverse complement strand
CGCGGATACGCCTTCCCCCGCCGTTTTTTCCATTGTCTCGTACAATGTCCAGAATTTGATGGATGCGGTCGCCGACGGGACGGAATACGATGAATACAAGCCGGAGAACGGGTGGACGGATACGGCTTACAAGGCCAGGCTTCGTCGCCTTTCGGAAGTGCTTCGCACTCCGGATATCCGGGATGCCGACGTACTCGTCTTTCAGGAAATCGAACATGCAGGGGTGATGGAGGATCTCATGCGGCGTCATCTGTCCCGTTATGGATGGACCTATTATGCCGTGGTGAAGGATCCGACTTCGCCCATTGGTATTGGAATCGCCAGCAGAGTCCGGCCCGATTCCGTCCTTGCCCATCACGGGGTGTCGGGACGCCCGGTTTTGGAAGCGGTTTATTCCGTCGGAGGAGAACGGATCGTTCTGTATGGCGTTCACGGGAAGAGTCAGAAAGGAGAGAATACCGAAGCGGCAAGGATCGACATGGTGAAGACGGTCGCCTCTGCGGCTGCGGAATGGCCGGATGCCTTGGTGCTTGTCTGTGGGGATTTCAACGAGGATCCCGATTGTTGTTTGGAAACGCGAAACCAAACGGCGCTTGTGTTGCTTGACCTGCCCGACACTTCGTTGTTCGTCGAGAGGGGATCGCTTCCCGTGACGGGGGAGCGGCGCCGCATTTCTGGTCCAGTATGGTATTGCCCCTATCTTGACGGCGACCTGCCGTGCTACGGGCAGGGATCGTACGTGTACCGATCGGAATGGCACCAGTACGACCAATTCCTTGGGCAAGCCTCTTTGTTCGACAAAAAAGGCTGGGAATTCCTGGATTTCTCCGTAATTTCCCAGCCGGAATGCCTGAATGCCGACGGGACGCCGCAGGCATGGGACAGGAATCTCCTCTCCGGATACAGCGACCACCTTCCCGTCAGATGCCGGTTGATCAGCTTTTAGGCGGTTGAGGAGGAAATTTCAGTTCGTAAAAAATCTGCTCCAGTTCCAGCGCAATGTTGATGTTGTGGACCACAGGGAAGGTTCCGTCTTCCAGTTTTTCCGGTTTTAAGGTCACTGGACTGAAATTCAGGACTCCTTTGACGCCGGCTTTCAACAGGCGGTCGTAACTTTCCTGTGCGGCGATTTCCGGAACGGTGATGATGCCTACTTGGACCTTGAGAGCGCTGACGATCTCTTCCAGACGGTTCAGTGAATACATCGGAATGGGACTTGAGGCATCGGTATAGACGTTCGGGTCATTGTCGAAACCGGCAACAATTCTGATGCCATCCGGTTCGAATCCGCCGTAATGCATCAACGCCTTGCCGATTCTTCCGCATCCGATGATAATGCAGTTCTGCGGCTTGCCTTTCCCGAGGATCTTCCCCAGTATGTTGATGAGTTCGGGGATCTCGTATCCCCCGCGTTTTTGTCCGTGGATGGCCAATTGGGAAAAGTCCTTGCGTACGATCGCGGGACTTACTCCTGCGGCATCGGCAAGGTTGTGGGCGAATACTTTTTCGAGACCGATGGTCCTGAGTCTATTAAGAGCCCTGTAGTATCGAGTGATTCGTACAAGTTGCTCGTTATTCATGCTGTAATCTCCTGTTTATGTGAAACATATTACATTTATCTTCGAAATCGGTCAATAAAATTCTAACTTATTTCTCCCAAGGAAAATATCGAGGGGGAATGAGTGTACAAACACGTTTTCTTTTTGCTATACTACATCAAAACTGTGTGTAGTATAGCGTTTGGAGGATTCATGTCAGAAAACAATGCAGCAAAGTTTTCCCCGACATTGATGGAATTCATCAATGACTGGAAAGAAAAACCGGGTAATCTCGTCATGGTGCTCCACAAGGTCCAGGAAGAGCAGGGATACATTTCTCGCGAGGCCGCTGATCAGGTTTCAGAGATGCTTTCCGTGCCTCTTGCAAAGATCTGGGGAGTCATCACGTTCTATCATTTCTTCAAGCTGACGAAGCCGGGGAAACATAACATCCAGGTATGTCTGGGGACGGCATGTTATCTCAAAGGCAGTCAGGTTCTTATCGATGAATTGAAGTCGTTGATCAATCTGGATGTCGGAGGCATAACGGAGGATGGATTGTTCTCCCTTGATGCGGTTCGATGTCTTGGATGCTGTGGGCTTGCACCGTGCTTGACCATCAGCGGCGAGGTGTACGGAAAGGTCACCAAGGACCAGTTGGCTGGCATTCTGTCGAAATACGGCCGATAAGGGATCATGCACGTTTTCATTTGTGATTTCCTGCTGGATATCGTGCAGAATTCGTTCGAGGCGGAAGCAACGCATGTTACGTTGACCTTGGACGAGCGCGACAAGATGCTGTATTGCTCGGTCGCGGACGACGGCAAGGGAATGAGTGGAAAAGTGCAAAAACGGGTGCTCGATCCGTTCTACACGGATGGGATCAAGCACAAAGAGCGGAAGGTCGGGCTCGGATTGCCGTTCCTTTATCAGACCGTTACGGAGACGGGAGGAACATTCAATCTTGAATCCCAGGAAGGCAAGGGTACTGTCGTCAGGTTCTCATTTGATCTTGACAACATGGATACACCGCCGTTCGGGGATTTGCCAGGGACGTTGTTGGTGCTATTCAATCATCCCGCCGCCAAGGAGTTTGTCGTGGAAAGAAGCCTGTCCACGGTAAAGGGATCCGGGGCGTACGAGGTGAGTAGGTCGGATTTGATCGAAGCGCTCGGAAACCTAACGGACAGTGGATCGCTGGTGGTGCTCAGGCAATTCCTCCAGGAAAAGGAGGGGGAGCTTGTGCGGTATGCGGTGGATCATCCGCTGGAACCTTTGGAAAGAAAAGAGGAGACAAGAATATGACGCTTGAGGAACTGAGGAAATTACGGGAAGCCAAGCAACAGGCGATGCAAAAACGGGACACCAATGGAAAGGATGTCCAGATCATCGTCGGAATGGGCACCTGCGGAATTGCTGCGGGGGCGAAGGTTGTGTTGGATGAATTCCTTGACGAGCTGGACAAAAAGCACATCTCTGATGTAACTGTCACTCAGACAGGATGCATGGGACTTTGCTACGTCGAGCCGACGGTGGAAGTCATCGCCCCGGGAATGCCGGATGTCATCTATGGCAAAGTGGATAAGGCGATGGTGAGTGAAATCATCGACAAGCATATCATCGGAAAGCAGTTGATCACCGATCACATTTATGATCGGCCGGCTGCGGACATCATGAAAAAGTAACGGGGGCAAGTGATGGCGTTCAGAAACTATATTCTGGTTTGCGGTGGCAGTGGTTGTGAATCCAGCCACTCGGACCAGATCTACCAAGCTTTGGTGGATGAGAGCAAGGCGCAAGGTGTTGCGGATGCGGTTCAGATTGTCAAGACCGGTTGTTTTGGCTTCTGTGAACAGGGGCCGATTGTCAAGATCCTGCCCGAGGAAGCGTTTTACGTACATGTGAAACCTGAGGATGCCAAAGAGCTGATCAGCGAACACATCATCAAGGGTCGTGAAGTGAAGCGGCTTCTGTATGACAAGTCGCAGAGCCAAGCCCATGCCAAGGTGGAGGACATCAAGTTCTACCAGAAGCAGTTCCGCATCGTGCTTCGCAACTGCGGATTCATTGATCCCGAAAACATCGACGAGTATATCGCCCGTGACGGGTTCAAGGCCTTGGAAAAAGTGCTGTTTGAGATGACACCGGAAGACATTATCAACGAGATGAAACTTTCCGGCCTTCGTGGTCGCGGCGGTGCGGGGTTCCCCACGTGGATGAAGTGGAATTTCACCAAACAGGCTCCCGGAGATGTGAAATACGTTGTTTGCAACGCCGATGAGGGAGATCCCGGTGCATATATGGATCGGTCGACGCTGGAAGGCGATCCGAACAGCGTGTTGGAAGCGATGACCATCTGCGGCAAAGCGATCGGTGCCCATCAAGGATATATTTACATCCGCGCCGAATATCCGCTTGCGATCCATCGTTTGGAAGTGGCGATGAAGCAGTGCCACGAGTATGGTTTGCTTGGCAAGGACATCCTCGGCAGCGGATTCGATTTCGATATCGAGATTCGTCTTGGCGCGGGCGCGTTCGTCTGTGGAGAGGAAACCGCGTTGTTGCAGTCCATCATGGGTAAACGTGGCATGCCGCAACCTCGCCCGCCATTTCCCGCGACCAAGGGATTGTGGGGTAAGCCGACTGTCATCAACAATGTTGAGACATGGGCGAACGTCCCTGTGATCATCCAAAAGGGTGGTGCGTGGTTTGCGAAGATCGGGACGGCGGACAGCAAGGGTACCAAAGTGTTCGCTCTGACCGGTAAGATCGCCAACAGCGGTCTTGTGGAAGTTCCGATGGGCACCACGTTTCGCGAAATTATCTTTGATATCGGCGGAGGTATCGCCCACGGAAAGAAGTTCAAGGGTGTACAGACCGGCGGTCCTTCCGGCGGCGTCATCACTGAACAGTATCTTGATACTCCGATCGACTATGGCGCTTTGACGAGACTCGGTTCCATCATGGGATCTGGTGGCATGATCGTCATGGATGAGGACGACTGCATGGTTGATGTCGCCAAGTTCTATCTTGGCTTTACCGTGGATGAATCCTGTGGGAAGTGTGCTCCCTGCCGTATCGGAGGTAAATCGATGCTTGCGTTGATGGAAAAAATTACCAACGGTGCAGGTACGATGGAGGACGTCGAAGCTATCAAGACGATAGGACACGCGATGCAGAAAGGTTCTCTCTGCGCGCTCGGGCAAACCAGTCCGAATCCGGTGTTGTCCACCATGAAAAACTTCCCGGACGAGTACAAGGCGCACATCATCGATAAGAAGTGCCCCGCCGGAAAATGCAAGAAGTTGATCACTTACTCGATCATTCCTGACAAATGCATCGGTTGCGGTGCATGCTCCAGGAAGTGCCCGGTCGGAGCGATTTCCGGTGCGGTCAGAGAGAAGCATGTGATTGATCCGAATGTCTGTATCCGCTGTGGCGCTTGCCGGGAAACCTGCAAGTTCGGCGCGATCCTGGTCAAGTAGTTGGGAGGAAGGAAATGAGTGTGCATGTGAAAATCAACGGTATCCCCGTCGAAGTGGAAGAGGGTACCAGTGTGCTGAGTGCGGCCAAGAAGGCCGGTGTGAAGATTCCGACGCTCTGCTACCATCCGGATCTCAAGGCGTTCGGCAGTTGCGGTATGTGTATCGTGAAGCAGGAGGGCAGTTCGAAGATTCTTCGGGCCTGTGCATCTCCTGTCGCCGAAGGGATGTCCATTATCACCAATGATCCTGAATTGTATTCCGTGCGGAAAACGATTCTTGAACTGACGCTTTCCACCCATCCGTCCACTTGCCTGACCTGTGTGCGCAACGGAAAATGCTCGTTGCAGGATTTGGCTGCGGAATTTGGGATTCGTGAGCAACCGTATCAACCGAGGGTCAATATGCAGACGCCGGTGGATGATTCCACTCCGTCGATCGTGTTGGATCCGAAGAAGTGCATCAAGTGCGGCCGGTGCGTGCAGGTCTGTCAGGATATGCAGGGTGCGTTCGCCTTGGAATTCATCGGACGTGGTTCCAATGTGGTGATGGCTCCCGCCGCGATGCTTACGCTGAACGACAGTCCGTGTATCAAATGTGGCCAGTGCGCCGCCCATTGCCCGGTTGGAGCGATTTACGAGAAGGACGAGACGAGTAAGCTGATCGAAGCGATTGCGGATCCTGAAAAGGTCGTGGTTGCGGAGATCGCACCTTCGATCCGTGTTGGTTTGTCGGAGGAGTTCGGGCTCAAACCGGGGACGGTTTCGACAAAGAAGATCTATACCGCGCTTCGCAGACTCGGTGTCGATTACGTCGAAGATACCAATTTCGGTGCCGACCTTACCATCATGGAGGAAGGATACGAACTGGTACATCGTCTGACCACCGCGGGAAGCGTGCTCCCCCAGTTCACTTCCTGCTGTCCCGCATGGGTTGACTACGCCGAGAAATATTATCCCGATTTGATCGAGAACCTTTCCTCAGCGAAGAGCCCGATGCAGATGCAGGGGCCAATCACCAAGACCTATTTCGCACAGAAGAAGGGAATTGATCCTTCGAAAATCTACACTGTCGCCATCATGCCGTGCACGGCGAAGAAATTCGAGGCCGTTCGTGACGAACACATGTCGTCGAGCGGATATCAGGATACCGATTTGGTGCTCACTACCCGTGAGTGCGCCAGAATGATCAAGGCCGCAGGTATTGATTTTAATAATCTGCCCGAAACGGAAGCTGATGATCCGCTTGGCGAATACTCCGGCGGAGGTACGATCTTCGGGGCGACCGGCGGTGTTATGGAGGCTGCGATCCGGACCGCGTATTTCGCGATAACCGGAGAGAACCTGAAGAACGTCGAGGTAAATGCCGTCCGTGGCATCCAGGAAGTCAAGAAGGGTGAGATCGACATCAAAGGCAAGAACGTTAGGGTTGCCGTCATCCATGGCATGGCCAATGCCAAGGACGTGCTTGATGAAGTGCGTGCGTGCAAGAAGGCGGGTAAACCCGCTCCGTACGATTTCATTGAGATCATGGCATGCCGTGGCGGATGCATTGCTGGTGGCGGTCAGCCGTACGGTGCCGATGACGAGATTCGCAAAGAACGTGCTGCGGGCCTGTATCAGGACGATAAGGACGATCCGGTGCGCTGCAGTCATGAGAATCCCTCCATCCAGAAATTGTACAAGGAATTTCTGGGGGCCCCGCTCTCCGAAAAGAGCGAGAAGTACCTTCACACCTCGTACAAGAAGGTGCCCATCTACAAAGCGTAAACTGGTTTTTGTGCATCAAATGGGGTTGCCTTCCGGGCAACCCCATTTTTTCTGTTACGACGATGTTTTCGCTTCGATATCCTCAGACACTTTCCGTGGGAACCCGGAGAATCCATAAAGCATCGGACGTATCGCTGATCAGCAACATGACGGACTGGTCGTCTGAAACCACCAATTCGCTCGGCGAGAATGATTCAAACGGGATTTCTCCAAGGAAAGCAAGTTGTCCGTTGGCGTAAGAGCAAGTAATCATGTTTTTACTCTCCGAAGCAAGGATGTATATCTTGCTTTGGTCCGCGGATTGTTTCAGAAAGAACACACCGTTAAGATTTTTCCCACCGATCTCCGTATCCCCGCTCATATAGATGTTGCCATCCGAAAAGGTCAGGAGCGACTGTGTCATATTGGTACGGATCATCGTCAGGCTTGTATCCGTTCCCGCGAGGATGGTATAGGGGTCCAGAACCGT
Source organism: Sphaerochaetaceae bacterium (assembly GCA_041670725.1). Taxonomy (GTDB): domain Bacteria; phylum Spirochaetota; class Spirochaetia; order Sphaerochaetales; family Sphaerochaetaceae; genus RUG023. The sequence continues at coordinate 8,972 of JBAXYP010000010.1, read as the reverse complement.
CACCACGTTGATATCGTTCAGTCCGCTCAAGTCATTGTGGAATGCGGAAATAGGCCACAACGCAAGGCAAAGCGTCTCCTCATATCGCTTGGAGACGACAATGAGGTCCTTTTCTTTGTCCAACGCGGTCAGGTAATTGGAATCTGCGGAAATATCCACTACATCAAAGGATTTGGGCATCATCGTTTGGGTTTTCGCAACGTTGGAGATAGGGTCGCTCCAAAAGGCGGATGTCGCATAGAGCGTGTCCGCCGTCATTGCGTCCGGTTTGAATACGGTGGTCACGTTCGGTTCGGCCGGTGTCGTGTTCGGCGTTGAAAGATACACCCTTCCGACGGTTTGGTCGATGGCGATGCGTCCGAGTTTCCCGAATGTGCCGTATGTTTCTTCGGGAATGCCCGCCACTTCCCAGGCGTAGCTATGCGACTCGCAGATTTTTGAAAGCGTCGAGGTAGAGGGGACGTACCGGTATTTGGTCACCTTGGGACCGTCGTTATCCGCAATGTATACGTAATCCCGTTCTCCGTCCACCGCGATGTCCGCAATGTCGGATAAGGTGAAGTCGGAGTTGGATGTGGTGTAGGTGGTGACCACTTGGATATCGTTTCTGTTGAGCTGGCAGATTTGGAGCGTCCGGGCTGCTTCTGACCAGATGAGGAATTTGCCATCAGGAAGAAACGCCGCATGGGTCTTTCCCCCGACGTGAAAATTGTTTGTCCCGTCGTCGACTTGTTTCATGAACACAGGAATTCCCGGATCCCCTTTGACGACCGCGTTGAATTCAATGTTTGTCGATCCCGTCGTGCCCAAAAGAGGCCCTTTCGCCATGACATCCAGACGATGAGGCCCAAGTTCGGGTGTGAAGGAGTGGGAAAGTCCCTTTCCGACCTGTTCCCCGTCAAGAAACCATGTGACCTCGAGCGTCTGTGCTTCCGTGGCACTGAGCGTGGCTGTGGCAAGTACTCCGGCAGCCATATTTGAAGTAAGTCCAGTGATTGTGCATTCGACAGGAACTCCCGCTTCGTTGACCAACGTGATGGTCGAAGGCACCTCGTTGGTCTTATGTAAGTTTAGTGTGATGTCCGCCGTAGAACTCAATCCATCAACGACGCGCACCGCTTCGGCGAAACCTGCGGTTTTCTGATCGGCGGAAAGGAGTTTTCCTACCACTTGATATGAGCCTGCGGCAAACGCCCGTCCGATAAAACGGATGTAACCGTTGGCGAGCGTCGAGGTGTCAAGCGTCGGAATGGTCACCTTGCCGTTTTGGTCCGTGATGATAAGCTCGAATCCGGGATTGGTGATCAACTCTTTTTGCCAATTGACCGTCAGGTCAATCGTTCCCGTACCTTTCAGCGAGTTGAGATTCAAGGTCGCTGTCGTGGCTTCCGGTTTGAGTTGCAGGGTCGTTGTCCCCTCCACCATATCCACGCCATCACTGTTTTGTCCGATCGCATGAACCGTCCATTGTCCGATGAGCAAACCGCTTACCGTCACGGATGTTTTGTTCGTCGTAGTGGAGAATCGCGTGTTGTCTGGTCCTTCGCCGCTTACAACGAACCGTGCCACTTCCAGCGGTGTGTCTTGAGGGGTGATGGATTTTGTTTCGAATGCTTCTGAAGCCATATGCAACGTCAATGTCGTTCGTTCCTCCACTTCGGATTTGCATCCCGAAAAGAAAGATGCGGCGATGACGAAGCAAGCCAGAACCGTCATGGTGTGTCTGCGCTGTTTCATAGGATAACCTCCATCGCACATACCACCGATGCCGTGCAATCGCTTGAGCTTTTTCTTAGTACATGATACAAGGTGAAGGGACTTCATGAAAACTCTCGCAAAAACCATCCTGTTGCTCTGTGTGTTTGTCGTCACCTTCTTTACTCCGGCAAAGATCGGGATCGTGCCGTATTTCAGTCTGTTCGGCGTGATGTTCCTTTGCGTGTGGGTTTGGTTTTATTTGGGGTATTTCGTTTCCCAGAAGATGGTGCGTAGAGTATGCCCCTATCCGTTTTCTTTTTCCATGTCTGTGGGAATGGTCCCGCCCTCGGGTGGGAGCGATGTAATTCGCGGCAGGCTGGTCGTTACGAAAGAACGGATGGAACTGTATCGGAAGGAAGAAGGGAAAAACATTCCGTGTTCCCTTGCGTGGAGCCTTGAAGCGTCGCAAGTGCGAAGTATCGGTTTTGGCAAAGTCCTTTCCGGATATCCGGGGCTTTTCGTCTATGTCGATGAGGGGGACGTCCGCTTCGTCAGTTTCTTCGCAAAACGGAAAAAACAGAAGATTCTTGCCGCGCTTGGCTGGAAAGATGTTCCTCGGAAGCCGATGGATGTGACGGTTGAGGGGTCGGCCGCTTCCGCTCCTTCGTTTACGGATCTGCATTCGGAAAAATAAATACCAAATTCTGGGAATGGGAATCCTCTCTCTCTCATGGTAGCGTTTTGCCATGAGACGATTGTTGTGTGCGTGTATATGGACTTGCATGTTTCTCCCTTCCTTCGCCGCGTCCGCATGGACTGCGTTGGATGTCATGGCCGTTGATGCTTTGTGGAGCGGCCAATGTACCATCCGTATGGAGGCCGGTGTCCGTATGGCCGATGGATTCGGCCTTCGCATTCCTTTTTCCTGTATAAGAAGACTGGGTTCGTATGACGTTACTTTTCTCGGGGGAGGTGTGCATCTTGAGTATCGTCCGTTTGAGAACGGACTGTTTGTGAGTTTTGGCGTGTTCGAAGGGGGTTGGTTCCTTGGTGCTGATCGTCCTCAAGAATCCGGATGCTTGCTCAACGAGATGGCTTTCGGTTACACGTGGCGTTTTCCTTCCCATTGGTTTGTGGAACCGACCATACGTATTCGTGATCCGAGCGGTGTGTTTGCTACGGAGCAGAACCGTATGGAGGAAGCGTTTGGGTCATATCCGATGGTTCGCCTTTCCGTCCTGGTAGGGTGGGAAAGCCCCGCCTCCTTCCTGTCAACGGAACCGCGAAGAAAGCGTGATGGCGATGGCGGGGGAGGAGACAAGCGATGAAGGTCATAAATGCGGTGAAAGCCGTGGTGGTCGTCCTGTTGGTGTTCATTCTCTCTGGATGTGATCAGATAATGGCGGCTCCGCGGAATGAGTTGATCGGCGATGATGAGTTGTTGCCGACCGTCGCCGGTATCATTGATGGGCAAAAGCATGTCATCGCCGAGTATGTCGGCGAAGATTTCGGAGAAAAAGCTTTGGGGGACTTTGATGGGGAGACGGTCGTAAACGGTGCGCTGGATGAATCCAATGGGAGAAAGTATCTGGAATTCTGTTATGTCGTCCAGCAGGGGATGACGGAAGAGGATGCTTTATCCGTAATTGAACGTGCACGCGATCTAATTTCCGCGGAAGAGATGGCGGTTTTGGAGGCGAAACTCGATGAGAACCGGACGATGATGATGGATGCGGCCGAAGATGTGGCGAAAGGTCTGCGTCCAAGTCAACGGGCCGCATTCTGGAAAGATATGCAGAAACTGGTGGTGAAGAGCACCGTGTTGCTTACCGCCGGGATAGTATATGCGTTGGTACCCTATGCGGTATGGTGGGGGAAAATCGCCGCCGCCGCCGCGGTATCCGTGGCCGCAGGAGTGGTCGCGTCCACGTTGATGAGCCTTATCCGATATTACAAATACGGTGGAGACAAAGGTGAATCCTTCTCCGAATGGCTGACCAGCGTGACGACGGAACCCAAAACGGCCTATGCCATGGCCACCAGTGTCATTTCCATCGGGACTGCAGCGAAACGGAGTCCCGTAGTGACGGGAATTATCATCTGCGTCTTTGGATTGTACCAGATCATCGACGACGTGAAACCGCTGTTGACGAAGTATGATTTCGGTTTCTGATTCATACCGTTCCTTGCCCTGTTGCCCTCTGTGTGGTTTAATGACAGAAAGGAGTATGTATGGCAGATACGTTATTGGATCGGTTTCTCCGGTACGTTCATGTAGATACGATGAGTGACGAGGAGCTTGCCGAAACGCGGCATCCTTCCACGGACAACCAGTGGGATTTGCTTAGGATGCTTGATGGTGAGCTTGCTGCGATGGGCGTCTCCGACAGGGAGATGGACGGACACGGCATTCTTATCGCCCGGATTCCAGGTAATGTAAAGGGGAATGTACCCACAATCGGGTTGATGGCTCATGTGGATACCGCCCATGACTGCGAGGGAAACGGGGTGAAACCGAGAGTCATCCATACGTATGACGGGAAGGACATTCAATTGAACGACGACGTCGTACTGAAAGTTTCCGACAATCCTGAACTTGCGGGATATATGGGACAGACGATCGTCGTCACCGACGGTACGACGCTTCTTGGCAGCGACGACAAAGCGGGAGTGGCGGAAATCATGACGGTCGCGGACAAACTTGTCCACGATCCGTCATGCGCCCATGGCCCGGTCGAGTTGTATTTCACGTCCGACGAAGAGACGGGATGCGGAATGGACAAGTTTCCTTACGAAAAAATCCACTGTGACTACTGCTATACCATTGACGGAGGAGAGCGATATTGCGTGGAAATCGAATGTTTCAACGCAGCAGTCCTCCGTCTGGACATTCATGGGGTGAGCTATCATTTGGGAGCTGGGCGCGGACGTTTGGTCAATGCGGTCAAAGTCGCCAGCCAGATCGTCGATGCGCTTCCCCAGGCGGAGAGTCCTGAGGCGACGGACGGAAGATTCGGTTATTATTGTCCGCTGGAAATCAGCGGCGCACTTGCGGAAGTGAAGCTGAACATATATCTTCGCGATTTCGATCTTCCCGTTTTGGAGAAGCGGATTGCGGTCGTAGAAAGCCTCGTCAAAACGATGGAACGGACCTATGGATGTACAATCGATGTGACGGTGAAACATCAGTATTACAACATGGTGGAAGAGGCTAGGAAGCATCCGAAGGTACTTCAGTCGATGTATCAGGCCGGTAAGGAGCTTGGCATGCCGCTTCACGAGAGTTTGATCCGTGGAGGCACCGACGGTGCGCGAATGGCGAATGAACGTCACATCCCTTCTCCGAACCTGTTTACCGGTGGGCACAACCTCCACTCCATATATGAGTGGGCGGCGCTTCCCGCCATGGAGGACAGTGTGAAGTTGATCACCAGAATTCTTGAAATTGGAGCCAGGGAGTGAGGAGACTTTCCCTTGTCGTCTTGGCGCTTCTTCTGCTTCTTCCTTTGTTCGGGGATGAGCCTTCCGGAACGCCTGATGGAATTGATCCCCGTATCAACGAGGCGATTACAAAAGCGGTCTTCAGTGCTGCGGAGGACCGTCTGTCACATGAAGATGTTTCCGATCTGTTCGTTTCCCTGTCTTCGTTTCGCGATGACGGACTGACCGCATCGGTGGTCGTTACGTTATCGTATCGCGGCGCCGTTCTAAAGGAGCGCTTGTCCGTTCCCAGCGGCAAATGGCTGGAACGGCGTTTTGCGACCCAGCTTTCTGGGATGCTTGCCGAGGATTTATCTTCATTGGTTCCCGCGACGTCAAAATTCTCGCTTGGGAGCGAGTATCTTGGCCAGTATAGCGTGAAACGAGGCGATTCCCCCCTCCTTCGCAAAGGAACGATGGTGCGTGCTGAGGGACCGGAAGGGGGAACCGGTCTTTTTTCCGTCGCCACGCAACTGGAGGATGTCGCACTTCTGGAAGTCAGGAGCGATCACGGGGTGTCCGTCGGGCAACGTTTGGAGAAAACGCATGGGTGGGATGCGGAATGTTACGGGTTGTATGGAAAAGACGGATATGGAGGGGAAATTGCAGCGCATGTCAACCAACCGTTCCCCTTCCGTCTTGTCATGGGGCTCACCGTTCAGGCCGACAACCTGCTGCTCGCTGCCGGATTGGAAGGGATGCTTCCCTTTTCCGTTTTGGGCAATGGATGGTTTTTGAGAAACAGTTCTCTTTCCCTGTCGACCCGTTTTGTGTTGGGGACCGTTCCGGTGACGGCAGGATCCGATGTGACCCTTACGTACCGGTTCATGGTGACGCCGATGATGCATGTGGCCATCGCAGGACGGGTGTTGTATTATCCACAGATAAGCGGAGATGTGATATGGAAGGAAGGGTACGCCGTGCTCGTAGGAGGAGGGATCGCATGGTAAGGAAGAAACTCGGCATTGCTGGGTTGTGTCTTCTCCTGCTCTGTTCCTGCGCCAATATCCGGACGTTGGTCAAGACGAGTTTGCAGGGAATCCCGTTGTGGGTCACCCAACCCGATTCCAGAACAGGGAAAGAAGTGTTTGTCGGACAAGGGACGGATGAGAACCCCTTTAACGCGAGGCTTGAAGCGATGAACGATATTCTGAGTAAGCTTTCGGAATATCTGGGGGATAATGTCCGTGATACGTACTATAGGGAATTCACCACCACGGATACCGTCAAGGAAATCGGTTTGTCCGTTGTGCGTGAGTATCGTAGTGAACGTACGACCTATCTGATGGTCGAGTGTGACGATGACGCTCTTGCCTCCCGACGCTCTGATGTGGTGAACAAAAAGAGTGCCGAGGATGCCGTTATCGCGGACTTGCTGTCCAAGGCGGATCAAGCGTATCGGGACAACGAGGACGTGAAGGCGATCGATGCCTGTTTGGATGCCATCTATGCGATTCAGACGCATCTCAGTTCGTATGATGTGAAACCACTGGTAAAGCGATGCGTCAAATACATCGATGCGATTCGCCTGCACCTATCAATGATCGACGGGGATCATGCGACTGCACAAGTTAAGGTATTGCGCAAACAATTGCTGTTCTCTCCCAAAGTGAAGAACGCCCCCGTCCTTGCCCGTTTTACGAGTGAGAATCTTCAGGGAGGGCGATTCCCTGATAGTTTGATATTCAATACAGGAGACGACGGAACATTCCGTTTTGAACCGTATGATTCAAGCATCGTTGATCAAGGGACTCTTTCGTTCGTCATCGATCTCCACGACAGACTTGCGAAACTGAAAACGGTGTTGCCGCAGGAGGAATATCAAGGCATCGTCGATGCGGTGGAAGGCCAGTCCGTATCGTTTCCCTATGCGTTTGTCTCCCCGTATGCAGGGAAGGAAATGGTTGTCACCATTCAGGAGTACGCCATTGACGGTACATTGCTTCCCTCGCATGATGCAACGGATGAAATTACGGAGTATCTTGCCGATCAAGGTGTCAAGACTATTGCCAATTCCAGCGGAACGCAGGATGGGGCGGAACTTGCCGAGGAAATCCATGCCTTGTATCCCAATTGTGGATATTTGCTTTTCGGTACGGTCGGCGTGGTGGAATATCCGCGCATCGGGGAGAAGACGATTACCGTGGCGAGCGGACGAATGCGCCTGTACGATTTGAAGACGCAGGATGTCGTAATGGATACCACGGAGATCAAAGCGGTTGGAGAAAGCAAGAGCGAAGCGTTTTCGCAAATCGTTTCAGCGGCGATTTCTTATTTTTCCAAGTACTTGTAGGACAAGAAGCGGATCGTTGGAGATCAGGCCGGAAACCCCGATGTCCTGCATCTGCGTGATTGCAAGCTCGTCGTCCACGGTCCAGGGAATCACGGGAAGCGATTCGCGCTTCCGTACTTCCCTCCAATCCGGTTTGAGGAACGTGGCATGTGCGATATGCCTGCAGCGTCCGCCACGGATGACCCTGGGTATTCCTTTTTCTGAACTGTAGATGACACCGGTATCCACCGCTTTCTTACTTACCTTGTTGAATCGTCGGACGGACAGCGGATTGAACGAACTGACCAGGACGGAATTTTCCATCCCGTATGCCCGGATGGTTTTCCAAAGCAAGGGCTCCAGACCTTTCCCTCTCAGGTTGTTGTCTTTGATCTCAATGTCAAAATACAGCTTTCCTTTTCCCATGGAAAACACTTCGGCAAGCAACGGAATCCGTTCATGTTTGCCCTGATACTTGCCGACATTTTCCTTCTCCAGATCGGCAAAATCGGTTTCCTCGATGACCGTCTCCGTATGGGCGGTACGGGAGAGGGAGAAGTCGTGCGCTACAACGAGTTTCCCGTCTTTTGTCAGGTGGACATCCAATTCCGCGCCGGGAACATGCCCTTTGATGCATGCCGCAAAAGAAGGGAGCGTGTTTTCCGGATTCGCCTTCGGACAACCGCGATGTCCGAAAACCAAGAAATGATCGTGGTCAATTCTCATGGCAGTATGAGAAGAGCAAGGCGATTTCCTCTTTCCATTTGTTTTCCGCGGGAGTTTCGAGAATTAAAGGGACGTTCTCGAACCTGTGGTCCTGCATGATCCACATAAACGGCTGAAGCCCTATGCTACCGTTTCCCAGACTTTCGTGACGATCCACATGGCTTGCAAAGGAACTTTTCGCATCGTTGAGATGCATTCCCGAGAGACGGGAAAATCCAATAATCGTTTCAAATGTTTCGAAGGTTTTCTCGTAGGCTTCCCTCGTTCTGATGTCGTATCCTGCTGCGAAGATATGGCAGGTATCGATACAGACGCCGATGGATTCCGGATGCTTGCTGTAACCGATGATGTCGCGAATCTCCTGGAATGTCGAACCGACATTGGTTCCCTGCCCCGCCGTGGTTTCGATGACAGGTCGGACGGAAGGCACTTGTTCCATCGCCTTGTCAAGGGAATCCGCGACCAAATGAAGGCACGCATCGACGCTGATTTTCCCCAAGTGGGAACCCGGATGGAAGTTGAGTTTGTCCAAATGAAGACTTGCGCATCGGTGCATCTCTTCGGTAAAAGCGTCAACGGCGATACGTCGTTTTTCCTCGATCGGACTCCCCAAGTTGATCAGATAACTGTCGTGAGGGAGAATCGCTTTGCTGGAGAATCCAAGCTTTTCGACCGTAGCGCAAAATACGGAGACTTGCTCTTCCGTCAACGGAGGGACTTTCCATTGCCGTTGGTTTTTGGTGAACATGGCGAATGCGTTCGCTCCAAGTTCATGCGCTTGGACCGCTGCGTTCTG
>JBAXYP010000009.1:0-17190 GCA_041670725.1 Sphaerochaetaceae bacterium | reverse complement strand
CATGGAACTTCACGGCCGGACCGGCGTCTTCAAAACTTAGTCCGGTTTCCTTTTGCGTCTCCTCTAGACATAATCGGGAGGGTACAGTATGATTTTAAGTAGCGCTTTTGCCTTGATATAAAACGTAACCCTTTACGGAGAAACAAGATAAATGAGTATCATAAAGCCCCATAAACTTGGTGTCATTGCCGGTCCCGGTAGCGAGTATTTCACCGGCAAGGTCGTCAAGCATCTCCGCCGCCTGTATCTTGAGCGATATGAGAAACTTTCTGCGGCGTTGGCTCGCCGCCATGGGATGACGGAGGAGGAGATTCTCAAAACCGTCACCCTGATGGACGATCTGAACAGCAAAAGCATTCCCAAGTCGAAATGTCCGACGACGTTCCAAGTACCCGATTTTACGGTCAAGGTGAAGTATACCAGATTTGCAAATGGAGAGGAGAAGGCGGAAATCCTCGATCCCGTCCGGGGCCTTAGAGTGTATATCATCTACGACATGGCGAATGAGGAACCGATTTTGGTGGCGGGGTGCGACAAACCGATCAAGCTTTCAGTGAATGATCATTTGATGTTCCTGTTCACTACCGTCAATGCGGTACAGCTTGCCGGTGCCGATTCCATCACGTTGGTCCTGCCTACCTATCCGTATGCACGGCAACATAAGAAAGCCTCCCGGGAGGCGCTTACCGCCAGCATGTTCGGCCATATGTGCGAGATGCTTGGAGTGGAACGGATCATCACGTTGGATATCCACAGCAGGGAGATCGAGAACAGCTTCTCCCATCTGAAGCTGGAGAATCTTCACGGATCCTATCAAACGCTCATCGCCCTTCACAAAATCATCGATTTCAACGATCCCGATTTAGTGGTCGTCTCCCCCGATACCGGTGCGGTCTCCCGCAATAAGTTTTATGCGCAGGCGCTCCATAGGCCGCTTGCCATGTTATACAAGGAACGTGACTATTCCGTCGTCTCCACCAGTGCGAAGACGTCAAACATCAAGAGCATCAACTTGCTGGGCGATGTACGGGGAAAAACCGTACTTATGGCTGACGACATGATCGCAACGGGAGGGACGATGCTTCTGGCGATGCGGGAGTTGAAGAATCTCGGAGCGAAAAGAATTATCTGTATGATCAGTCTCCCGTTCTTCAACGCCGGTGCGGTGGATACGTTTGACCAGGCGTACAAGGAAGGGGTGTTTTATCGGATCATCGGTACGAACGCCGTGTACCATGGGCATGATCTGCTGGACAAGGAATGGTACGTCCAGGCGGATATCACTGAGTTGTTCGCGCGCATTATCTCTCGTCTGCATCACGGCAGATCGATCAGCCCGTTGCTTGACAACAGGAAATTCATTCAGATCCTTATTGACAACAGCCAACAGGGAACCACCCCGGCAGCTGATGAGGCTGCGAGCGCTACGAACCCGGACCACGCTGAATAATCGGCATGGTTCGGGTCATTCCACTTCATGATCCCGTCGTTGACGTGCGCTTCATGATGCTTTCTCGTATGTATTTGAGGAGTGTAGCGTTATGCAGATGTCCCATCGTATTTCAGGTTTCCAATGTTCTCCCATCAGAAGGTTGTCCCCGTATGCCCGGCTTGCCGAACTTGAGGGGAAGCGGGTTTTTCATCTCAATATCGGACAACCGGACATCAAGACCCCGTCCCAGGTGCTTGATGCCATCCATGGTTATAACGAACAGACCATCGCATACGGGGCGAGCGAGGGCCTTCAGGCCTTGAGGGAAGCCCTCCCTTCGTATTACGAAAAATACGGCCTTTCCGTTACGCCGGACGACATTTTGATCACCACCGGAGGCTCGGAAGCGATCCAATTTGCGTTCATGACCCTGTGCGATCCGTACGATGAAGTCATCATTCCTGAGCCGTACTATACCAACGTCGATTCTTTCGCTCGCGTTGCCATGGTCGATCTGGTGCCGGTCACCAGCAAATTCGAGGATGGGTTCGCCCTTCCGCCGATCAGTGAATTCGCCGCCAAGATCACCAGAAAAACCGGAGCCATCCTGCTTTGTTCTCCAAACAATCCCACCGGGCATGTCTATTCCCGCGAAGAATTGCTCGCCTTACTCAAACTGGTGAAGGAGCATGACATCTTTCTGATCGTTGACGAGGTATATCGTGAGTTCTGTTATGACGGGAACCGATTCACTTCGATTCTGAGTTTTCCCGAATATGCCGACCGAGTGATTTGCATTGATAGTTTCTCTAAACGATACAGTATGTGCGGTTCGCGCATCGGCGCTTTGGTTTCCAAAAACCGTGACGTGCTGGATTCCGCCTTGAAACTTTCCCAGGCAAGACTTTGTCCGCCGGATATCGAGCAAATCGCCGCGCTTGCCGCATTGGATACGGATGATTCCTATATCGAGGCTGTTCGTTCGGAATACCAGATGCGACGCGACATCCTCGTGGAAGGGCTGAATAAGATTGATAAAGTGAAATGCCAGTGTCCGAAAGGTGCGTTCTACTTGGTTGCCGAACTTCCCGTGGATGATGCGGAGAAATTCGCGATTTTCATGTTGAAGGATTTTTCCCTCGACGGAGAGACGGTGATGCTGGCTCCTTGCGAGGATTTCTATGTCACCAAAGGGATCGGCCGTAGGCAGGTGCGTCTTGCCTATGTGATCAATCCCGAGGCGCTTCGTCATTCTCTTCGTTGCCTTGACGCCGGACTGAAGGAATACCGGAAGGACATCATGAAGGTTGATGCATGATCGACAGCCCACGCAGTGTGGCGTTTACCGGGCATCTCAGCGCCCTTTTTACGGTTTTTGTATGGGGAGTAACCTTTGTTTCCTCAAAGGTGCTCCTCTCTATTCTGGCTCCCGCACAGCTTCTTCTCACCCGGATGGGTATCGGATATCTGTTTCTCTGGATTGTCAGTCCCCGGCCTCTGCGTCTGAAGGAAAGAAAGGATGCGTTGCTTTTCATAGGAGCGGGGGGATTCGGGATCTGCCTGTACTATTTTCTGGAAAACACCGCTCTTACATACAGCTATGCGAGCAATGTCGGCGTGATCGTCAGCGTCGCCCCCGTGTTTACGGTTCTCTGCTGTTCCGTGGCGTTTCATCAGAAACTCAAAGCTCGGTATTTTATTGGATTCGCCGTTGCCATCGCAGGTATCTTTTTGATTTCCTTCAACGAAGGATACAATCTTAAGCTCAATCCGCTGGGGGATGTTCTCGCTTTGGGGGCCGCCGTCACATGGGGGTTCTACTCTGTGTTTGCGCGGAAAATTACCGAGAAGGGATACGCCATCATTCCCGCTACCCGGGCGATGTTCCTGCCCGCGCTTGTGATGATCCTGATCATCAACTTGATCCATCCCGCGCCCTGGCCGGTGGTTCAGATGTTCGGTTGGCGATACCTCAAGCATCTTTTGTTTCTCGGGATTGTTGCTTCGGGGATGTGCTTCGTTTCCTGGAATTACTCGCTTCTCGCGTTGGGGCCGATCACCGGTACGTTCTACATTTATCTGTGTCCCGTCATCACGATGGTATGTTCGGCGATTTATCTTGGTGAAACGATTACTCCGCTCGCCATCTGGGGTGCGGTATTGACATTGTTTGGCTTGGCCTTCAGTGAGTTGCGGTTGCCAAAAAAACATCAGTAGCCATATTTTCTACCAATTACCGACTTTTTTTCAGACAAGTTGTTTGCCCTTTTCTTAGGAACAGACAACTTATTTATTATTATCGGAAAAAATGTCTTGTAAGATTGGAAATCAGGAATACGCTTGTAGATACAAAACGAAGGGAGGGATCCTATGAAAAAGATTGTATTGGCGGTATTGGTATTGTTGATGGCTTTGCCGTTTGGATTTGCCAATGGGAGTCAGGAAGCGAACATAGACAAATGGCCGGAAAAAGAGGTGACTGTCATTTGTCCCTGGGCGGTCGGAGGCGTTGCGGATTTGGTGAACCGTAAGATGGCGACATTTGGGCAACAGTACTTGGGAGTTCCCGTATTGGCGACGAACGAACTCGGTGCTGGTGGTAACGTCGCTTTGACCAACTATCTGAAGAACGAGCCGAATTCCTACAATTTGATCTTTGGCGGGGAAGGGGGATTTTCCATCGCGCCCAATATCAGTGGGGCTTCGGCGATCCAATTTACTTACCACGATTTTGAACCGATCATCAACCTGTATTCAGCGGTTTTCGTCATGACCGCGGATAGTAGACTCGGCATCAGGGATCTTGACGGGTTGAAGGCGTATGGGCAAGGCAGGAAGCTGAAAGTTGCGGTGAATGGTATTGCCGGGGCGGAAGCGTTTCTTGCCAAAGCTCTTGCCAAAGAGCTTGGATTACAGATGGATCTGGTGAGCTACAATGGGGCGAATCTGGCCCTTGATGCGGCTTCCAAGGGGGAGACTCAGTTTGCCATTAGCCATCAGTCTCAGGCCCGCGGATCAGTACAGGCAGGGATATTGACACCGGTTTGCGGATTCAACAAAGACGGCATCCATAATGAGATCTACGATGTGCAAGGTGTGGGTGAGTATGGAATCAAGGCGTATTATCCAAACACTTGTTGTCTCTTTGCGCGTAAAGGCACTGATCCCAAAGTGATCGCCAAGATCCGTGACGCGTATCTGAAAATTCTTGAAGAACCGGAAGTAAAAGACTTGTATAAACAGTTGATGATCAATGCCGATCCGATGGACAAGGCTGCATATGACAGGCATATCCAATCGGTTGTCGATATCGTCCTTGCCAATCGATAAGGGAAAAACAGGGAGGAGTTCCTCCCTGGTGTGAGGTTTTTATGTGGATGAAGACTCATTTGGATCGTCTCGATGCATGGTTCAATGCCGTTGGGAAGAAACTGGAAGGCAAGACGATGGTGATCCATTCCGATCTTGTCGGTGCGTTGGCGTTCATTGCGTTCTCCTTGTGTATGCTTGGATTGATGCCTTCCCAGATTGCCGTGACGGAAACAGGGGATATCAATGCGCAAACTTTTCCCAAGTTGCTTTTGGAAATCATTTTGGTGCTTTCCTTGGCAATACTTTGCAAGGAGGTTGTCAAACTTTTGCTGAAGAAACCATGTGCTACAGTCGAAATCGCATTGCTGACAGAAGTCCATGCGGCGACCATCCTTTGCTTGTTTGTCCTGTACCTTGTGCTTCTTAAACCTCTCGGGTTCATTTTCAGTTCTATTGTGTTCAGTTTGCTGATGACCGCTTACTTCCGTGTACGGAACCTCTCCTATTATTTAATTGGCACAGCAGCCGCAGTCCTGATCGGCGCATTGTTTCAGTTCGTATTGCATGTACGATTACCCTGAGGAGGGAAAAACTCATGGAGTATTTGTCCGGAGGGCTTGCCCTCCTATTCCACTGGTCCAATTTCATTTGGATGAACATCGGTCTTTTGATCGGCATTATCTTTGGCGCCATTCCGGGGTTGACGGTGATTCTTGCCATTGTTCTGTTCCTTCCGTTCACCTATACGCTAGGGCCGATCCAATCTTTTATGTTTTTGCTGGGTATCTATTGTGCCGGAGGATATGGCGGTTCCATCTCGGCGATTTTGATTCATACTCCGGGAACACCACATGCGACGGCGACAATGCTTGACGGATATCCGCTTTGCAAGCGTGGACTCGCGCGGAAAGCGATGAACATTGCGTTGCAGGCTTCCACGTTCGGAGGTGTCATTTCAGCTTTTTCCCTGTTGTTCTTTGCTCCACAGGTGGCTAAATTGGCTCAGACGATGGGAACTCCCGAGTATTTTCTTGTTTGTTTGTTCGGCTTGACCATCATCGCCGGCGTATCGGGGAAGAGCCTGGTCAAAGGCATCATCGCTGGTTGTTTCGGTTTGTTCGTTTCCACTGTCGGCATTGATCCGATGACAGGATGTACCCGATACATCTTCGATAACATTAACCTGTATTCAGGATTTGATTTGGTCATCTGTTTGATCGGTTTGTTTGCCTTGAGTGAAGTTCTGCGTAAGGACAAACGAAGTGAACAAGCTAAAGTGGGGGCCATTGCGACAGGAAGCGGAAAGATAACGAAGAAGGAATACAAGCGCATGGCATTGCCCGCGATACTTGCTTCCGTCATTGGGGTCATCATCGGAATAATCCCTGGAACCGGTGCATCCATGGCTTCCTTCTTCAGCTATAATGTGGCGAGAAACATTTCCAAGCATCCTGAGGAATTCGGTAATGGATCCATCGAGGGAATTGCTGCCGCAGAAACGGCGAACAATGCTGTTACCGGCGCCACATTGATACCATTGCTTACCATGGGTATACCGGGGGACGGTTGCGTGGCCATCATGCTGGGTGCTTTGATGATTAATGGGCTTACACCCGGACCAAATCTTTTCAAGGACCATGGGGCGGTGATGTATGCCATTATGGTTGGACTTCTTTTCGTGAACTTGTTCATGTTTATCCAAGGAAAATACCTGACATCATTGTTTGCGAGGGTCATCAATGTTCCTCTTGCCGTTCTGACGCCGATCATCGTCATCTTCTGTTTTGCGGGTGCATTCAGCGTCAATTCCTCAACATTTGATATTGGGACCACGATTGTATTTTCGGTGATCGCATATGTTCTCACTTGTTTGGACTTCCCTACGATTCCAATCCTTCTGGGATTGGTACTTGGAGATTTGACGGAAGAGAACTTCCGACGGAGTTTGATTCTCTCAGACGGGAATTGGGACATATTCGCTTCCAGTCCGGTCTGCATTGTGTTCTTGACTCTTTTGGTAGGTTCTTTGGGGATCATCATTTATGGCAAGTGGAGAGAAGCAAGAAAAGGAGAGGCCTGACATGCCAAGGGAAAAACAACCAAATATTCTGTTTTATTTTACCGACCAACAACGGTTTGATACCTGTGGATGTTATGGACAACCGCTGGATATAACACCCAACCTTGACGAGATGGCACGGGGAGGGACACTTTTTGAAAACGCCTTCACCGTACAACCGGTTTGCGGTCCGTGCAGGGCTTTGTTCCAAAGTGGATTGTACCCAACGGAAACAGGGTGTTTCAGGAACAGCAAGATGCTGCCTCTTACGGTGAAGACGCTTGCAAATTATATGGAAGGAGCAGGGTATCAGACGGGATATGTGGGGAAATGGCATCTTGCCAGTGAAGGTGATCTGGAGAAAACTCCGGTCCTCGACTACCAAACCAAAGCGATTCCCCCGTATCTTAGGGGAGGATATACAGGATACTGGCGGGTTGCAGATGTTTTGGAGTTTACCAGTGACGGATATGGGGGGTACGTTTTTGATGAAAACGGTAATCGTTGTGATTTCAAGGGATACCGATGTGATTGTATCACCGATTACGCGTTGAATTTCCTTGATGGATATGATGGACGCAAACCCTTTTTCCTTACAGTGAGCCATATAGAACCGCACCACCAGAATAGTGCGCATCACTATCAGGGACCCGTCGGGTCGAAGGAAAAATACCAGGATTTTGTCGCACCGCGGGATCTCGCTTCTTTGTCAGGTGGTGATTACAGGGAAGAGTATCCCGATTATCTTGGGGCGATCCACAGTTGCGACGAAAATCTTGGTCGCCTCATCGTAAAACTCAAGGAGAAGGGATTATATGAGAATACCGTCATCATCTACACCTCTGACCATGGTTCTCATTTCAAGACAAGGAACAGGGACGGTCATGTTTGCGGATATGATGATTACAAACGTACTTGTCATGAAGCGGCTATTCATGTCCCTCTTGTCATTTCAGGAGGTCCCTTCTCTTTGCATGGAAAGCGAGTGAAAGAACTGGTCACTACGGGGAGTATACCGAAAACCTTGGTGCATCTTGCCGGAATTGAAGTCGGGCATCACATGATGGGAGAAAAACTGGATGATGTCGCATTGGGAAAGACGGATGAACAGCGGAAGAATGAAGTGTTCATCCAGATATCCGAGTCTCGCGTCGGCCGTTGCATCCGAACGGAACACTACACATATGCTATAGTCGCTCCGGGCATCAATGGAGGAGCAGTCGCGTCAAGCGATTGGTACGTTGACGATTTTCTGTATGACTTGCGGAACGATCCGTTTGAGTTGCATAATTTGATTGAGGATGTGGCATATGATTCCATCAAAGCGGAATTGAGGGCAAGACTTCTTGAGTGGATACTGGAAGTCGAGCATATGCAAGTCCGGATTACGGATCGTTAGAGAGAAGGAATGGATGGTTTGAATCTTAAGTCGGAACAAGTATATCGGTACTTGCGTATCTATATTGATCAGAACAAGTTCTCGATGTCGAACCGGTTGCCGAGTGAACATTTTTTGTGCAACCGCCTTTCCGTATGCAGGGAAACAGTGAGGCAGGCGGTATCCCTGTTGGTTGAAGAGGGCCTTGCCTGTTCTCGGCGGGGAAGCGGGACGTTTTTTGATAAAGCCAAGGCCATTGCTTCCGATTATGCTGAAGACCTTTCCCGGTTGCAGATTGCCTTGATTATCCAGGGACAGGATCATGAAGCGAACGCCAGTTTCATACAAAGCATCCGTACTACCCTGAAAGCGGACAACGTTGAATTGCGGGTATTTTTCACGGACAACAAGGTTGCCAATGAACGTAAGTGTCTGGAATCATGTATGACGGGGATTCATGGGCTGATTGTCGATGGAGTCAAAGCCAGTTTGATGAATCCCAATTTGGATTGCTATGCGCGCTTGTACGAGAAAGGCATTCCTTTTGTATTCTACAACAATTATTACAGTGGCACTTCCTATCCTAAGGTCATCATGGATGATGAGTCCTGTGCGGACAACCTCATTCAGGAGTTGGTTTCGAAAGGCCATACCCATATTGGGGGATTGTTCCTTTGTGACAATTACCAAGGGTGCAAGAAGTATTTGGGATGTGCCAAGGCGATGATCAGGCAGGGAGCTCGTTTTGACGATTCCTACATGAAATGGCTTCTTTCGGATGAGTTGGATGATTGGGAGCAAGTCAAACGAACGATATATCGGTTTTTGCGTTCCATTCCCGAATGTACCGCTATCGTCTGTTGCAACATCATGTTGTATCAGGCTCTCAAGGAAGTGCTTTTGAATGAGGACAAAAAAATTCCTGATGACTATTCCGTGGTTTGTTTCGATTATTCCAAACCCGACTGGAATGAGATTGGATTGACGTGTTCGGTGCATCCAGGGGAAGAAGTGGGAAGGGTGAGTGCAAGGATGTTGATGAAGATGGTGTACGATCCCTGCTACAAAAACAAGGAGAAAGAATTTTCCTATATGTTTCCTCCGCAAATCCATATCGGCACATCCGTGAGGCAAATCCAAAATAATCTTGCCAAATAACTATACAAATGATAGCATCCATATGTATGGATACCCAAGAGAAACTGGACATCTTGTCACGTGACGCGCAGTATGATCTCTCCTGTGCCTGCGGGACAAAAAACCCTCTGGAACACCGGAGGAGAAAGGAAAGCGGAGAGGGATGGTTGTATCCGTTGAGTACGGCAAGCGGAGGAGCAGGCATCATTCTCAAGACCTTGATGGGCAACCGGTGCGTCAACGACTGCAAGTATTGTCCCCTGCGCAGTCAGAACGACTTCAGAGCGGTGGCGGTGGGAGCCTCGGAGATGGCATCATTTTTCTACAGGTTCCAACTTCAACGTCCGCTGCTCGGCCTCTTTCTGTCGTCCGCCGTAATGGGGGATCCCGAAAAAACGATGCAGATGCTCGTGGATACGGCCAGAATCCTTCGTGTTACGTATCAATACAAAGGGTACATCCATTTGAAAATCATTCCCGGGGCGTCTCAGGCAAGCATCGATGGCGCGCTGAAATATGCCAGTGCCGTTTCCCTGAATATCGAGACGCCTGGAGAGAAGCATTTCGATAATCTTACCGAACGAAAGAATTACCTGAGAGATATCATCGCACCTCTGAAGTACATCGCCTCCGTCACCGGCAAGGGAACGACGCATCCCCGTGTGAAGACGACGAGTCAGTTCATTGTCGGGGCGAGTGATGAGAACGACAGGGAGATCGTTTCCTATTGCAATGCGATGTACCGGAACCTCCATATGGAACGATTGTACTTTTCTTCTTACCAGAGGGGACTTGGGGATCCCCGGATTCCGGGGGAAACCCGTGCCCCGACCATCATGAGGCAAACGGGGGAGTTGTTCGGCGGCGATGTTTCCGGGCAGATGTCTCTCATGCGGGAACATCGTCTGTACCAAACGGACTTTTTGCTCAGAAAATATCATTTTGACAGCAAGGAGATCTTGTTCGGAAAGGATGGGAATCTTTCCTTGGAAAAGGATCCGAAGCTTGTGTGGGCGGAGGCTCATCCGGAATACTATCCCGTATCGGTCAACAACGGAACGCTGGACCAATTGCTCAGGGTCCCGGGTATCGGTCCGGAATATGCCAAACGTATCGTAAAAGCTCGTTTGTGCGGTCGTTTCCATGTGATGGACGATCTGCCGTTGCCGCAATACGCAAAAAAGAAGAGTTCCGGTTACCTTTTCGTATAGCAAGCGGGTGGGGTTCTTTGTACAATAGGGGACATGGTTCCCCAAAGCGTGTCGTTTTTCCTCTTGCAGGCGATTTTCACCATTACCAACATGTACCTGCAGGTTGTACTGAAAAACCAAGGGTTTTCCTATGCGTTGATCGGCGTGATGTTCGCCGTTTTCGAGCTTGCGGGGATGGTCGGCCAGGTGTCGACGGGGAAGTTTGCCGATGCGAGCGGAAGACTCCATCGGACCCAAGCGGTCAGTGCGCTGTTTGTCGTCGTCGTAATGGCGTTTTTGATCAGGACGGACAAGATCCCTGTCGCTTTTGTTCTGTTGATTCCCTTGGGGTTTTTCCTGAATTCCTTGGTTACGCTTCAGGATTCTACGGCAAACTTGTTCGGGAAAGGGCAACCGGACGTCTATAGCGTCATTCGGTCCGCGGGAACGATCGGATGCACCTTTTTCAGTCTCGTGTACGCCTTGCTTGCCCGTCCGGTCGCATCGGACAACCATGACATCTTTCGCTTCCTTGCATTCGGAGCGCTTGCCTATGTGTTCACGTTGCCTGCGTTGGGGAAAGACGTAGCGGTGGAAAGGAGACGACCCGTCGAAGCGAAGAAGGCGGGGCGATGGTTCGACAAACCCTATGTGATCGCCATCGGATGCATTTTCCTGTCGCGATTTTCTCTGGCGACTGTCCGGTTCCTTCCGTTATATGCGCTTGAGGAACTTGGATATGAACGCATCACCATGTTGCAGGTCGTTTCCACCGCCTCCGAATTCATCGCCATGCTGGGTGCCGGCTATATGATGAGACGAAAAAATGTCAGGCCCATCACGCTGTTGTTCCTCGCTTCGCTTGGATGCGGAATCCGACAGATTTGTTACGCCATGATGCCGTCAGTGTCCGGTGTCATGATAGGACAATGTTTCCACAGTCTGTGTTTCGGGTTCTTTCAGCCCGCCATGGTGAGATTCGTGACGCTGCATGTCAGATCAGGCCATACCTCGGAGGGGATTTCCCTTTGCCAATCCTTGGGAAGCGGGCTTGGAGGAATGCTTGGCGAACTCGCTTGCGGTATCATCATTCAGGCGTATGGCTACAAAACGATGTTTCTGGTGTATGCTGTACCTGGGTTCCTTTCTGCGGTTCTGTTCGTGGCATTGAAGGCCCGGTTGAACACGGTTGAGGAAACGCGCCGGTAGATGATAGTATAACATCAGGTGGTAGATCGGTGAAAAGCAGTCAGAATTGGGATTTAGGGAATGTCGGTGCCATTTCTTCTGATAAGATTCAGCGAAACATCCGGGAAGTGACGGTGTATCTGGACAATGATATCCGTCAGATTACGGGGATTCTTCGTCGATACGCCCCTTTGGAGATGATGAAGCTGGCTTCTTGGGAAGCGCATCGGTCTTTGGAGACGGGAAACGACGAACAGATCCGCGAAGCATTCGCGTTGGTCCGTTTTCTTCAGAATTCCTATTGTTTTGCTTCCATGGGGCCTTCGACGGATCGAAACATCCCGGAGAAGGAATATCGTAAAATTGTTTCCCTGTTCGATGACGTCTTCCGTAAATGCTGCCGGTATATCGACAATTCCTGTCTCGCGGCCAGAAACGCCGTAGGTGCGGTGAAGGGGAGCGTGCTTACCGCATATCAGGATACCGTAATGGAATTTTGCTTTCCGTCTCCCGTACGTTTGGAAGGGATCCAATACCGAAAGCGCGCTCTTCACTTTTCTCTGCAACCGTTTAATGACGCCATATCCCAGACCTTTGATTGTGGGCTTGACGGGATCATCGATGCGCTCTCCACGTTGATGGCCAACGGGCGGACGGGATTGGATACGCTCAGGGACGACGGCAGTGCGTACAAACGGGACATGGAGGGAAAAGTCAACGAACTCAAAGCTCTCAACGAAACGTATGCCGACGAAAAAGACTTGCTGGATCATGTGGTGAAAAAGGAACACTGGGAGAATCGCGTCCAATCCTTGATCGGTCGGCGCGACGGGTATGATCTGTACGAGGTGACGAGATATACATCATTGGACGCGCATGACCTTTCCTTGTTGTCCGTGCCGCTTTGTTCGAATGAGGGCGATGCAAGTCTGTATCCGGTGGATGACAGGGTCAATGCGAGCAATCCGTTTTTGGAAGTCGCGGGACATTATTATTGCTTCGATACAAACCATCTGCTGGACGATCTGCCGAGGATCGTGAAGGAGCAGATTCTTTCCCATGGAATTCTCTCCGCGGACGAGTGGGACAAACGGGTGCGTGAGAATTTGGTGTTGCAACCCGTTATGTTGGTGCACACGCTCTTTGGCTCCTCGGGGTTTGATCTTCATAAGACGGGATTCGACGCCTTGTTTGATTTCGCTTCAAAACAAATAGGGTTAAAAGTATTGCCTTTTGTGGTGAGCGATCCTTTGGCGGAGGGGCGATTCGCATTGCAGTCCATTGCCGAAAGTCGTCAGGGCATCGCATGGGCGAAGACCCGACGGATCCCGGTGATCGTCGTCGATGAGAACCATGTCGATGATTTTCCTCTTGAGCTGGTGGACAACGTGCTGTTCCTGACCTATCCGCAATTGGTTGGGCTTTCCCAAGATCCCGATGCGATTCGCAAGTGCAAAGAGGCATTGGGCTTGATCGATTCCCGTCAGGATGAAGACGAGGAATTGGATGCCGCCGAGTCGATCCTCCGGGATGATGCGGAGAATGACGAGGATGTACCGGTGGAGGAGGAAGGGGAACCTGATGAACCGGACGAACCCGATCTTTCCATTTTAAAAGGAGAGGTGATCGATGATTCCATCGAGGTGGACAAGCGTCCCGACGACGAGTTGGATGAGGACGATGCCAAGGAAATGATCGATCCGCACGAGGATGATGAACTGCCCCCACAGGAAAAGCACGAGGAAACGTCGAAACCGTATTCATTTTTCACGCTTCTTTCCGAGATAGCAAACGGAAGAGGAGATGAATCTCCCGTCCGGCAGGGCGGGGACTCTCCCGACTGGCCGGCGAAAACCCCGGAGGCGCAAGAACAGCCTGACTTGTTTCTGGGCAGTAAGGAAGTAATTCAGGCAGCGGCTGGAGAACCTCAGAAGAGCGTTCCTCCAAAGCCGGAGGGACCGACCGACTTGGCCGTCCCTGAGGCATTGAAGGGAAAGGGGGAACTGCCTCCGCCGCAACCCGCCGAAGAAAAAAACAAACAGGTTGCTCAGTCCGCACCATCGGAAGGAGAACCGTCCCCGCAGGGACTCGTAGAGGACGCAAAGCCTTCCGAGGAGGAAGAAACGCCGAACGTGGACGACGTTATGCCGGAAATTCCTGAAGAAAGGAAGGAAGCGGAACCTCTACCGGATCCTCCGAAAAGCGAGGATGGAATGCAAGGAAAACCATCGGCGATCGATGTGGCGCTGGAGGGGAAAACGGTTCCGTTTCGGATGAAAGAAATCCTTGGCATGCTCGATCGCATCGACGGTCGGTTCTTTTTGATGTGCAAGGAAGGGGATGCCCGGCTTCTGTCTGCCACCGCGGGATTGATCGACAGGGCGCTTGAAGCACAACGCACCGATGGGAAGGACAAACTGTTCACCATCGGTCAATTCGAACTTACGGTGATTCTTTCCGCGGGACGGGATGATCAAGTGAGTCTGTTTGACCGCAAGGCGAATATCGGCGCCATTCTGTATGCCGACAAAAAGGACAGTTGGGACTGCGTCACCCTGGAATATGGGCAGGCGGGGATCCTGCTCAAGGCGAAGGAAGAGGAAATCCAACGCAAGAGTTTTTCAACCGGTGACTGGAAGTACATTTCCACCATCGGGGAACGATTGCTTGAAAAGAGGAAAAAACATGAATGATGTACAGAAGCGCGCGCATCTTGACGTAGCTGTGGATGCAGCCCGCAAAGCGGGAGCCCTCGTCAAATCCATGATGGAACAAGGTGACGTACGAGTATCGGAAAAGCATATGAACGATTTCGTCACCAATGCGGACAGGGCGTCCGAGACGTTGATCATTTCCACAATCAAGGAACGGTTTCCCGACGAAAGCTTTTTCGGAGAGGAGAGCGGAGAACAGGAGAGAAGCGGAAATGGCAGATGGGTGATCGATCCGATCGACGGTACCACCAACTATTTCCACGGTATTCCCGACTGGACCATCAGTATTGCTTGGGAGATCGAACCGTTTCATCCGTTGGTGGGAGTTGTCTACGTCGTTCTGCAGGATGAGTTGTTCAGCGCCGCGGAAGGGGACGGAGCAAGGCTTAACGGAAGGCCGGTGCACGTATCCTCCACAGATGATCATTCGCGCGCCGTTATCGTGTGCGTACCTCCCCATCGGCATCATGACGCGGCTCCTGCGTATTTTGCCGCGGAACAACGGATCTTCGACGGATGCAGTGATCTTCGGTCCTTCGGTTCTTGCGCTTTGGAGCTTGCCTACATCGCCTGCGGAAGGCTGGATGGATACTATGAACGGTTTCTTGGCTATTATGATCTTGCGGGAGGGCTCGCGTTGCTTCGGGAGGCGGGAGGAAAACTTGAGTTTCTCGGAACGCATGACGATACGCATTGCGATTTCATTGCGTCGAACGGGAAGATTCACGATTGGTTGCGGGAGCAGGTGCGGTGAGGCCGAAGCTGATTATTTTTGACTTGGACGGGACGCTCTTGGATACCTCTCCTGGGATTTTTGCCACGGCGAGATATACGATGGAGAGACTCGGATTGGATCCCGATGTTGCGCAGCAACAGATGCGCAAGTTCATCGGGCCACCGATCTCCGAATGTTTCAAGGTTGTTTATGATCTCCCCCAACGGTATCTTGCAGATGCACTGTCCATCTACAAGGAACGATACAAGTCGGAGGGGCAATATCAAGCCTTGGTGTATCCTCATATGGCGGACGTACTCGATGCATTGCACGGAAGGGGGTATCTTCTGGCGGTCGGAACGTTGAAAAACGAATCCACCGCAAAGAATATGATGACTCATTACGGTCTTGCCTCTTTCTTTGCCGTTGTCCGCGGCGATGTATCCACGCCTTCGGGAGGCCGGACGAAAGCGGAAATTCTTCGGACGGTAATGAGAGATACCAACATGAAGCCCGAATGGAGCGTATTGGTCGGCGATACGGAACACGACAGAAACGGAGCGAATGAGGCCAACGTGGGATTCGTCGCCGTCACCTACGGCTTCGGTTTCCCTCATGACGCGTCTCTTCCGATGAGCGTTTCTTCTCCTCTTGAACTGCTTACGTTGTTTCCTTGATCAGGGTGCGCGCCTGTTCCATCGCTTCCTTGTTCTCCGATGCGGGGCGATCGTCGTCCGCGCTTACCGGAAGATATCCTGCGTACTCCATATTGCAATAGGCTGCAATTTCCTTGAACTGCCGGTTGATCAACTCGTACTGGATGCCGTTAAGTTCATCCTCGCCGACGGCGATGACATAAAGTTTCTTGCCGACGAACGCCTCTTTCGGAATCATGTACAACCGATCGATAAACAGTTTCGTTTGTGCGGTGACTCCCCACCAATAGACGCTGGTGGCGAAACAGACGGCACTTGCATTGATAAAATCCTGGGCGAGCGGGATCATATCGTCTTGGAGAACGCAGGCTCCTTCCTGATCCTTGCAGTGATTACACCCCTGGCACGGGTGGATCGTCACATTGTTCAGATACACTTTTTTTACCGTGTATGAATGTGCGGCGGCCTGTGCGAACGCATCGGCGAGCGTCGAAACATTGCCGAATTCATGGGGACTGCCATAGTAGATGATCATTGTGCCATTTTGCATGGGATACCTCTTGATTATCAGTCGAGCAAAACCACAGCTTGGGCGGTGATCACTCCCGAGGCGGTTTGTTCGCTGGTTTTCGCTTTGATGGAAATGCGGGAAACGGGAAGGTGCATCGCGTCGGCGAGGCGTGTGCGGATTTCGTCGATGAACGGACGGAGTTTCGGTTCGTCAAGGACTACGATGCAGTCGATGTTCTCGATACTCGCCATGCCCAGATGGTTCATTGTGTCCTTTAAAAGCGCCATGCTCGAAATATCGGCGTATCGCGAATCCGTATCAGGATAATGGCTGCCGATATCTCCGTTGCAGGTGGCGCCGAGCAACGCATCGATGATCGCATGGACAAGTACGTCTCCATCGCTGTGCGCCAATTCTCCTCGTGGAGACGGGATCGTCACACCGCCCAAGACAAGCGGACGGCCTTCTGCGAGACGATGGAGATCCCATCCGTTGCCGATTCTCATATGTGTTTCGCCTCTTCGACCGCGACACGGAATTCTTGGTCGACCTTCTGTCGCTTCACTCCTTCCTCCCTTGCTTTCCGATACGTATCGATTTGCTTCTGGGCATCGGGAATCTCTTCCATATAGGTGATTTTTCGATTATTCCTGTCCCCTTGGCACACTCCGACCCGGTATCCCGCTTCCGCAAAGATTTCCGTGTCATCCGTGTACGGTTTGCCGTTTCCCCGGACTTTCTCGTGAGCAAGATAAATGTCCGGCCAGCGGAAAAACTGCGGTGTTTGGATGCCGACGGTTCCGTGACGGGGAATATGTCCGGTCACCACGCCTTCGTCGGTAATGGTTTTCAGGGAATCCGTGGGAGGAAGAGCAGGGGCGGCTCCTCCGAAAATGGT
>JBAXYP010000008.1:0-17405 GCA_041670725.1 Sphaerochaetaceae bacterium | reverse complement strand
TTCCCGTATGGTCCCGATGCCGACAGAGTCTCCGTGCGGGGTCCCCGTCCCGACATGCTCCCCCGGCATGGCCAGTATCTGGTTCACCTTGCTCTTGAACAAAACAAACGGGAGGTCCCCATATCCAAGCTCCCGGTATACCAATGGCGTGTGGGCATATGCCGTGTAAAACTCATTCGCCTTGTATGGGGTGGTGCATAATCAAGTGATAACTCACGGGAAATAAGTCGTCTGGAAGTTTGAGAATGTGCAGAGGAGAGAAGAAAACGTCCACAAAGGGAGAGAGATAAGGAAAAGTTGATGGATATTGATAGAAATAACATGTTTTTATGACAAACATAGGGATAAGAAGATTGCAGATACGATATATCGGATGTATTAATGATATTTGGAGAACAGAATGTGGAGGGGTATCGTAGTCATTGGCCTCCTTTGCTTCTTTCTGTCGTGCACAACGACAGATGCCGGTACGCCTCAACAAAAGCCAGATACGGGAAAACCAATCACGTCCTCTTCTGCGAGTTTCGAACAGGCAACTTCAGTGACGGCAAGTATAACCAACAAAGATGCACAAAAAGCAGAAACTCTCAATCCATCCGAAAACCAAACAACACAAAAAACCTCCCCTGCGATGGAAATCGATAGTGCCATATCAGGAGAGGACAAGTCTTCTGCTATCTCGTTCAATCTTTTGGCCAAGGAGAAAGTCTCTTACCACAACATATTCCACCCCTCTCCCTTTGTCCCTAGAATAATCGTAAAAACTGAAACAGTGAAAAAGAAAACATCCGAGACCTCAATAACACAAAATGCTGCCTATTCATATACTCCAACACAATCAAGTTCCTCAAGCAGATCGGCTACCACCAGTACCAAAACAGGTTATACGCCATGGATGACGGAAAACGGAGACATATACAACAGGGATAACGATGGCGACGGCCGTGTCGAAACGGTATATGTTCGAGGGTACTATCGGAAAAATGGCACGTATGTGCGCAGTCATTACAGGGCAAAACCGAGAAGAAGATGAGAGGAAAGCCCTGCCCGTCCTTGATCGTGATTGTCATTGCCTTCCCCCTATAACGCCGGGCTTGTCCCGACGCTCCCCGAATTGGGCCTGTCCACCGTGAGCGGCGAACCCGCCGTCCTCCGGTTCAGCGACGCGTACTTCCCGTCCCACTCGACGAGGAAATCCCCCGCGGCGCAGTCCGTCTGCCCGAAATACGCCTGCCACGGAGCGGCGTCGTACTGCCACGCCGTGGTGGAATACACCCGGTACTTGCCGGGGCCGGTGGAATAGGCGGAGCTGTCCTTGTGCGTGTTCCAGCTTCCCCCCGTTGTCCTTCCTGCATTGGGTGGAGAAGATCGTGAATGTCTCATCATAGTGTTGCTCGATAAGCTTGAATAAGAAGTGTGATTCCCGTTTCGCCGGATCATTCTTCAAGGAGATAAGTATACAGATCTCCCCCCTAGGCATTTCGGCGTTCGCCGAAAAACCTATTCCAAGGTCTGTCCAATGTACCGGTGATGCTCAATTGAGTTCGATGGTATTATCGCTGTGAAATATTCATACAGATATCTCAAGCTGTCCTGCAGAAGAATTTGTCATGCAATCTCAATACTCAAATCGTGAGTAGTTTCGCGCCCGACTTGATGATCTCTGTGAGGCCCTCACCCCAATATTTCACTTCGACCCCCATGTTCAGCAACTGTTCGCTTACCCCAAGCGAGTCGCTGCAAGCCTTGCATGCGGAAACCTTCACACCGACCTGAATAAGTTCTCGGATACGGAGTTTTGCGAGATCGGAGGCGACAGCAAGTTTTGCCGTGGAACCCCAGATGATGACCGTAACGTCATCCCACCATCGTTGGGTTTTGGAATTCCTCGCATACATCGCGACCATCTTGTCAAACGTCACAATGTCCGCATTCGTCCAGAGAATATACAACCTGTCGTTCATTATTAATCTCCGACCCGATTGTACGGTGATCTCGTACCGTCTGGCAAGTTCTCCTGACGAAATCAGATATTATGTCTGCGAAAACGACTCTTTGAAGACTGCTCACGACAAACCAAACTTCCGATCCTTCCCGTATCGAATTCGCTATGGGAAAACCACGGTTCTGCGAGTGAGACATGCAAGGAAAAAACATCTTTCGTTTTTCTGATAGAATTGTATATTATGGGAATCAGCACATACAAACTCATAAGCTTTGATATGTTCCAAACCCTAGTGGATCTAGGTTCACAAAAAGAGAACATTTTGAGAAAAATATTTCTAAACCGATACGATCCGGACATCGGAAACAAATTCTGGGCAGATGCAGATGAATACGTATACAAGTATTTCCATAGGTTGTCAAACAATAACGAACCTTATATGAAAACGGTGGATATATTTACCCAATGTTATAGGATGCTGTTTCCTAAGTATAATTTGAAAATGTCGCCGGAGGAAGGCGCTCTCATATTGGCGAGAGCGCACAATCAAGCAGAAATGTATCCAGAAACCAAAGATGTGATAAAAACCATACAGAAAAGATTCAGAACATGCATAATAAGCGATACCGACAACATAATGATAGAAGAACTTGTCGATAAAGTGGGGATAAAAACGATATATACCTCAGAAGATTACCAAACATATAAATTCGACAAAAACGGTCTTCTATTTAGAACCGCAATCAGAGATTATAAAATAGCGCCGGAAGAAATGCTGCATGTCGGTGACGGCGTAAACGATGTACTTGGAGCATCTTCGGTTGGTTCGGATACCGTTTGGATAAATAGAAATCATGAATCATGGGACCAAACGGTAAAGCCAACATATGAAATAACGAATTTGAACCAATTGCTTGAAGATATGATTTGACGGGCAGATTGCGCCCGGTACCGTCCTCAAACAACAACGACCAACAATATCGCCGCAACCGGATTCCCGTTGATTCCGGATATCTTCACTTTTTTATGATTCGCCGAAACGACATAATTTCTCCGTTAAAAACCATGACGGATTTCATTACGGCAAATCCTTTCTTCCGACTCCTAATAGTTCGAGAAACCGCCCTTCCTCCTTTCGATCCCAAGGCAGGAAGAAAAGACGGCCAGTCCCAAAACAAGCCAAAGAAGGTTCGTGGCGATATAGACCACAACCTGCCCCGGAGATACGGGGAGACCAACGTAAAGGTTTCGGATTATGGTTATCCCATTGCAGAAAGGAATGAGATTGTAGACAAGCCTCTCCCCGGTCTGGAAGATGTTCGAGAAAAAGAGCAGGACACCCTGAACGATCATCAGGACCTGGGAGATCTGTTTCTCCTTGAGGGAAATGCCACCGAACACCAACCCGATGCCATACATGCCGACGACCGCGGGCAAGACGACGACAAGCGACAGGAGCAGGAACCCCAGGTCCCTGAGCGTGATCGAAAAGAAGAACCTCGAGAGTACCAGGAAGAAAAGGATGAAGATATAAGAAAAAACCACCTTGAACAGTATCCTCACAAAGTTGAGGAACGGATAGGAGAAATCACTCTGCATCTTGACCTCAAGGATCCCCCTCCGGGCGTCCGACCCGATCGAAGAGGAGCTGTACCCCAGGCCGATGATCGAAAACTGCCAGAAAACATATCCCAAAAAAACCAAGAACTTTGCGGTGTCCGCGCTGATATGGTAGGAATTTTGCAACTGACGTGTCGAGGAGAATCCCATCACGGAAAGAAACAGGACGACATACAGCAGGAACTCCGATATCAGATTCGCCTTGTAGCCGAGCATTTCCTTCAGGGACACCTTTATCTCCCATTTGATCATGTGCCGGTATTTGTTCATCATGGGGCATCCTTAAGCTGATGATAGGCGTCACGGATTTCCTGAGCCGAACATTTTCCGGCGACGGTGTCCCTTATCTCCCCTTTTATCAGGAACACGAACTGATCGGTGCTTTCTGAAACAAAATCAATATCATGGGAGGACAAAAAAATCTTCATGCCATAGGAATCCCTGACGATCCTGATAAGTGAGACAAGACTTGTGATGGCATCGATGTCAAGCCCGAGCGTAGGTTCGTCAAGCAGCAGCAACCGCATGTTCGAGCACAGGCCGCACAGGACCTGTATCTTTTTGTTCTGGCCGTTTGACAATTTCTCCACCGGCACGTCAAGGATGTCATCAACCGCAAAGTACGCCTTCAGCTCATCCAGTTTTTCCGTCACGTCCTTTGGAGAAACACCCTTGAGGCACCCGAAATACAGGATGTTCTCCCTTCCCGTAAGCTTGTTGACGAGCCCCCTCTCCCCCGCGGGGATATACGCGACATTCCTTTTCGCCCATCTGGGGTATCCGGTCCCGTCGGCTGCGGAATTCGTTATCGTCCCTTTCTCAGGAAAAAGGATCCCCGCCACAAGCTTGAGGAGCGTCGTCTTCCCCGCCCCGTTGGGACCGATGCAGGCCACGATCCCGGAATCATCGAAAATATCAAGGCTGACCACATTGAGGGCCGGTCTCCCCTGGTACCCCCCGTGACATCGCGCAGGGATGCCAGAATTCGGAATGTTCCATTGTCGTCCACATCCATCCCCTGATCACCCACCGATTCCCAAACCAATGCAAAGAAAACTGCAGGGTTGCAGCCCTTTTGTCTTACGATTTTCTTCGCAGACAAAATCGGCAAAGAAAATCGCAACCCGGCAACAATTATTTCCCCATAGAAATGAATCTCTGATGGAAAGGCGTTTCTGAAAATCCGCTTCATGTTTTCCATCTTTTCCGGTTTACGGCTTTCCATATCAAAAAACCAATATTTTATCATAATCCTAGCATATATTGTCCGTATGTCAATCGATTATCACAGTTTTATAGATGTACAGCTATCAGTATATATCAAAATCAATAGTCCTGTTTTTCGCTTGTCATTGCGTTAATCATTGTAGGAAAGAAACAAGGCACAATAAGGAAACGTTTATTGCTGATGACCGGTAAAAACAAAAAAGGTGGCGATTCTGTACGAAGAAGGAAACTCATCTTCATATATTCGATCAGAAACATCGAGGAGATGTGGACGATACAGCCAAGGTAAATTACCGGTAGCACGTGAAACAACAACAAAAGACGTCCGAAACCCCAGATGAGAAATTCCACGGTTGGCGCCCGTCCCTCACCGAAAAAGAGCGTTGCCGTCGCCACCGAATCATAAGGAAAAACCCCGAAATACCCATTATGGGCATATCTCGCATTATTGTGCAAAGGAAGAGAGGATTTGTATGCTGGCAACATCCATACTGATGCACAGAAGGAGGAGGAGTTACCATGAAGGGATGGATCGACAGGTTGAACGAAGCGGTCGCCTACATCGAAGCGCACCTTGACGATGATATTTCCTATGAAAAAGCCGCGACGATCGCCGGCTGCTCTACGTATCATTTCCTTCGTATGTTCGCCTATATTGCGGATGTCCCGCTTTCCGAGTACATCCGCAGGCGTCAGCTTACGAAGGCTGCCTTTGACTTACGGGCGGGGGACAAAGTGTTGGATGTCGCGTTGCGATACGGATATGGGTCGCCGACGGCGTTCAACCGGGCGTTCAGGAACCTGCACGGCGTGACGCCTTCCGCTTCGCGCAGGGAGGGAATGGCGCTGAAAGCCTATTTCCCCATCACATTCGTCATGAGCATACAAGGAGCGTATGGAATGGAGTATCGTATCGAAACGAAACCGTCGTTCTCGGTCGTCGGGATTTCTTTCGCGACAGGAAAGGAATCAAAGGAAAGTTTCTCAAGCATCCCGAAATTCTGGGACAAAGCGACACGGGATGGAAGTCTGGAACGGATATGCGCCCTCATTGGGAAAGAACCGAAAGGATTGTTGGGTATTTGTAGCGGGACGGATGCCGACCATATCGAATATGCCATCGCCGCGGCATCGGAAGGGCCCGGACCCGCGGGGTTGCGAACGATGTCCGTACCTTCCGCAACATGGGCGATTTTCCCAGGCAGAGGACGAATGCCCGATGCCATCCACGCCCTGTACCGACAAGTAATGAGTGAGTGGTTGCCGTCCTCAGGATATGAATTCGGCGATGCTCCGGATATCGAACGGTACCTTAGCAACAGAAATTCCCTGAATCAAGAGTTCGAAATCTGGATACCGATCGTGAAGAAAAGCTGAGCGGATCACGGGACCGGACGGAATGACCGGCCCCGCTTCCTTTTCGGTTCGGGAATGGGGCCCAGTCCCCCAACTTATTTCCAAACAATAAAAAACCACAAACAATTATATCCAGAACAGGGAATTCAGGTTCTAGATCTCTGAAGATGATATGCAATCCAAATTCCCAATGTTATGGGTACAAAAAACATAAACAGGTTCATCAACGGAGACTTTCTGGACTTTTCTCCATACCATTGACCGGTTCTTGCGCTACTTCCAAAGCCGCAAGGATAAACACACCGGTTCCCTGAGGGTTATCCATGACTTTAGGTTCCCGTTCTGTGTAGTACTCGTAGGTACCGTCACGATAGGGTTTATCAAGGGCATATTGTCCTACTCCCGCCCCTTTGCAAATATCCTTCATGTGAAGTTCTCCATCTTCATCGCTCGTTACCTTGTATTTCAGTAGACCTTTCCATCCCATCCAAGCAGCTTTTCGAACAATTTCAGGATGATACGCATACCCCCGATGGACCATATGGAAAAGGAAATAAACGAACATTGTCGAAGCAGACGTCTCGAGATAATTGTACATCCTTCCACCTTGATCAAGAACCTGATACCACAGGCCACTTTCATCATCCTGGACGGCAAATAAAGCTTGGGCAAGGCGATTGGACAGTTCGATAAGGCGAGCACGTGGCGCAGAAAACTCTTTTGTTTCGGGGATCAGGTCAAGGACTTCGACCAACGCCATGCAGTACCATCCTTCTGCTCTTCCCCATACACAGGAGGAACAACCTGTATGGATGTCGCTCCAAGGCATTTTTCTTGATTCATCCCACGCATGATACAACAAACCGTTTCGAGAATTGAGCGCTTTCTCATACATCAAATCGAATTGGAACACCATTTCACGAACGGCATGGGGAAAATCGCCATACAGGGATGCATATTGCATAAGAAACGTTCCATACATATACAATCCATCAAGCCACATCTGGTTCGGATAAATTTTCTTGTGCCAGAATCCACCGCTTTGCGTTCTTGGTTGCGTGAGAATCTGTTGATACATGATGTCCATCGCTATTTTGTACTTCGGATTTCCCGTAACCTGATACAAATGGAAAAAGCATTTCCCCGGACTCAATTGATCGAAACTGTATTCTTCAATGGAATAGCCATCAAGTTCTCCATTTTCATGAAGGAAGTGGCCAAACCATTCTCCGACCCAAGTCCACCATTCCTCGTGATGCAGGGCGGAAGCGCATCTGCCAACGCATTCCAGGCCAAGTCCTGTAACATAGGTGTAATCTGTTAATTCTACGTCTGCTCTTCTGATAATTGAACGAGCCATCCGTTCCGACAGCATTTGATATGGTGTGATTCGGTTATCCATCACTGAAGCTTCTCTCCAATAGTTTTTCTATAGACCATATAAAATGTCATTCTTTTCAATTTGTCAATATATCCCATAAATTCACACTATAATATAAATATGTCATTATAAAAGTTTTAAAATATTTTTATTGCAAAAATAATCAGAACTGAATATAATTTTCTCTTGTATCAAAGCAGATGCTTTGGGAAAAACAATAGGAGGTTAACATGAAAAAAATCATGGTGGTTTGTTGTGTCCTTGTACTCTTGCTCGGAACCGTAGGCGCGAACGGGGCGAAAGAAGCGGAAACGACAACGGATTCAACGGCATTTGATTCGAACGAAAAAGAAGAACTTCGGTTCAGTTGGTGGGGTGGTGACAGCCGCCACAAAGCAACACTGGAAGCAATCGACGCATTCATGAAGAAGTACCCCAATATTACGGTGAAAGCCGAATATGGTGCTTGGGATGGTTGGACAGAGAAATGCGCCATCCAGCTTAGCGGCGGTACGGCACCGGACGTGATGCAAATCAACTGGAACTGGATGTATCAATTTTCCGCGGATGGATCAAAGTTCGCCGATCTGAGAAACTATGCGGACATTCTGCATCTTGAAAACTATGATCAAGCGACGCTAGACCAGGGAATGGTTGCGGGCAAGATGCAATCCCTTCCTGTAGGGATGACGGGCAAAGTATTCTGGTGGAATAAGACGACCTTTGACAAAGCAGGATTATCCGTTCCCTCTTCATTCGCCGAAATCATGACCGCGGGTAAGGTGTTCAAAGAAAAACTTGGAGACGATTACTATCCGATGTCACTTTACGAATACGAGCGAATGTTGTTGATGTTGTATTATCTTGAATCGAAATATGGCAAACCATGGGCCGCGAACAATCAGGTAAATTACAGCGTCGCTGAAGTCAAAGAAGGACTAGACTGGATTAACAGTCTTGAAACCGGACATGTACTTCCGTCAATCGCGCAAATGAAAGGAGACGGCGCTACCGTTGTGGAAAAGAACCCAAAGTGGATTACCGGGAAATATGCCGGATTTTACGAATGGGATTCGGCACAAGCGAAGATGGCTAATGCGCTGGGCGAAAATCAAGAATTTGTCATGGGACAGTTCCCACCTGATCTTGGTTCATACAAAGCTGCTCTGACGAAGGTTACCCAATGCTTCGCAATTACGGAGAATTCCAAGCATAAAGCGGCGGCGGCGAAGTTGATCGAATTCCTCACCTCCGATCCAGAAGGCGTGAAAATTTGCAGCACTGAACGTGGCATGCTCGCCAACAAAGCAGCAGTTAAGACACTCAAAGACCTTGGCATGCTGAAAGGACTCACGTTTGAAGGAAACCAGCTCGTTTCAAACTATGGCGGGTTCTCACTTGATCCGAACTTCGAGAATTCCGAATTGAAAGACAGTACTGGCGTATACTACGAAGTCTTTGAACGCTTGAGCAACGGGGAAGATAGCGGGAAACTCGCTTCCTATCTTGTCGATTCAATCAATTCCGTCTATGCGTCAAATCCTTACTGAGAAATATGAGTACAGGTTCTCCGGACAGAATCCGGAGAACCTGCCATGCACACCAGAAAGTTTTTTCCCCCTGTTCTTGAGACATGCGCCTACGAGTGAACTGGAATACACTCTTGTTCTTTCCGTCGTGATAGAAGGATTACTCAACGCGTCTGAGGTTTCAGCGTACTGCAACTCTCATGATACACTTCCCGAAGGTCTTTTGGGGATGTTTGGTCTTACTGTCCGCCCAACAAACGAAAAAGAAAGGTTTCTTCATCTCGTTCAGAGAATTCCTGTCGTTTTGCATCCTAATGTGGATTACCCATTCCTCATGGCATACGAGAGCTCATATGAAACGAAGGAACGATACCCCTTGTTGGTCAACGAGATCAAGAAAACATACATAAAAACACATACGGATATTTCTGCCTTGACGTTGGTGAACATTTTGGAACATACGGACGAGGAGCTGTACGAATACCGACGTACGATTATCGACCTACTCCGTACATGCGTCATGTCGCTCAAGGAAACACCATCGAAACTCCTCACGTTCGCCATTCTCAAGGCCATTAGGCTCAATTTGCTAGACAGTGCACTATATCTCCCATTCTGTATGTACCAATCGTCTCATGACGAAGATTTTGCCTCCCGTACGCTCGACATCCTTATACGAAAGGAAATAGAAGGAAACATCTACTTTATGCCCCCAAAAGGAAAATAACCATGAAAAGAAACGATCGTAAAGCAATAGACTCCCACAAAAAAAACCTCGGGATGGGGAGAAATACCGGTTATCTCTATCTTCTCCCATGGATGATCGGATTCGCGGTATTCAAACTCTATCCGATTCTTGCAACCGCATTTTATAGCTTTACCAACTACAATCTGTTCAATACAAACCTTAGATTTGTTGGACTGAAGAACTATACGACGATCTTCCAATCACCCAAATACATGAATTCGTTCGGTGTCACCTCCCGATTTGCATTGCTGACGGTTCCCCTGAAGCTCGTTTTCGCGTTGTTTATCGCTTCAGTACTTAACTACAAACTGAAAGGGATTAAGTTTTTCCGGACAGCCTACTATGTCCCCTCAATTCTTGGGGGATCTGTGGCGATTTCCGTCCTATGGCAGTTTTTGTGGCAGGATGATGGCTTGATCAACCAAGTAGGGCAGATTTTCAACATTCCCAAAGTCAACTGGCTTGGAGATGCACGGTATACTTTGTTGGTCATTTGCCTACTCAGAGTCTGGCAATTCGGATCAGCCATGGTGATCTTTCTCGCTGCATTGAAGGGAGTTCCTACAGAATTGTACGAGGCTGCATCAATCGACGGGGCGAACAGACGCCAACAATTCTTCCATATCACGATTCCGTTGATCACGCCGATTATCTTCTACAACCTAGTGACGCAAATCTGCGCAGCGTTCCAGGAATTCAACGGTCCGTACATCATCACGGCAGGAGGGCCGATGGGATCAACCACACTCATCTCCCTGCTCATCTATCAAAATGCATTCAAGACCTACAACATGGGCATGGCAAGCGCACTTGCCTGGCTATTGTTCATCATCGTTGCAGTTCTCACCATCATTGCGTTTGCCAGCCAGAAGCGTTGGGTCTACTACGACGAAGATCAAAAATAGGAGAATAATATGAATGTCAAGCATCTCGCCAGAAAGTCGCTGCCGGCAATTCGTTACGGTATCCTAATCATCGTAGGATTCTTCATGCTGTATCCCATGTTGTGGATGGTAGGTTCCTCTTTCAAGGCAAATAACGCGGAGATTTTTTCGTCCATCGGAATCCTCGCCAAGCACCCTACGTTCAAGGCTTATACGTCGGGATGGTTTGCAACGAACTATCAATACGGGTGGTACATGCTGAACACGTACCGATTTGTCATTCCCAAAGTCATCGGCACCGTACTGTCTGCAGTACTCACGGCATATGCGTTCACCAGATTCTCCTTCCGCATGAAGAACTTACTTTATTCGATCTGTATTTCAACATTGTTTCTTCCACAAGTCGTACTGAATGTTCCGCAGTTCATTTTGTTTAATAAGATGCACTGGCTTGATTCCTATCTGCCTCTCATCGTTCCCAGTTTCTTTGCCGTGGACACATATTTTGTCTTTGTGTTGGTTCAGTTTATGCGAACTCTTCCCCATAATCTGGAAGAAGCAGCATATCTTGACGGTTGCAACTCCCTTCAACGGTTGTATTACGTTATCGCACCACTGACGAAACCTGCCATTGTCTCCTGTATGCTCTTTCAGTTCATGTGGTCGTCCAATGACTTCCAAGGACCTCTTATCTACGTCAATTCTGTGGAGAAATATCCGGCCGCCCTTGGTCTCAGGCTTCTGATGGATGCCGAGAATGGATTCGAATGGAACAAAGTGCTTGCCATGTCGGTCGTCACGTTGTTACCATCCTTGGTCGTCTTCTTCCTCGCGCAGGATTCTTTCGTTGATGGCATTGCTGCCGGAGGGGTGAAAGGATGAGTTGTGTGATATTGCGTGAAGTGGCCGTACGATCACGCTTTTTCGTATTTGAACTTGAGAATGCCGCGTTCTTCGAAATGCAAGATCCCTATCGCATTTTCCTTGATGGAGTATTCATTCGGCAAAGCAGACATGTTGTTGACACCATTTATGATCTTCTTCCGCAGACATCATATTCGATCACGATCGTCCTTTTTGATGGGACAACACTTTCCTATTCCTTCACTACGGAAAAGGAAACCGTCACACTTGACGTGCGGAAGTTTGGAGCCAAAGGAGATGGCGTTCATGACGATACACCGGCCATTCAGGCAGCCATTGCCTGCTGCCCCGCCGGAGGAAGGGTATGGATTCCTTATGGAGTATACCATACAGGCAGCATCTTTCTGAAAAGCGGACTGTTCCTTGATATTGACGCGGGAGCAAGGATCTCCGCATTCACAGACAGGGAAAAATTCCCGCTCCTCCCCGGGTGCGTTGAACGCACCGACGGCAAGGGTGACTGTCTGTTCGCATCATGGGAGGGAAATCCGCTCGACTGTTTTGCGTCCATATTCACCGGCATCGGTGTCTCCCACGTAACGATCTCGGGACAAGGAATCGTGGATGGAAATGCGGGTTTCGACAATTGGTGGAAAAACGATGGGAGAATCAAAACGGATGGTGGTTTCCGTCCACGTCTTGTCTTTCTCAACCGTTGTTCTGATGTCCTCGTGCAAGGTCTGACGTTTCAAAACAGCCCGGCATGGAACCTTCATCCATATTTCAGTGACCATACCCAATGGGTCAACTTAACTGTCAGAAACCCCAAAGTGTCACCAAACACCGACGGGATCGACCCTGAGTCCGTTGATGACTTGACACTCCTTGGATGCGACTTCTCCCTTGGGGACGATTGTGTCGCAATCAAGTCAGGCAAATACTATATGGGAGACACTTATCATGTACCATCCCAAAATATCGAGATCAGGCATTGCAGAATGGAAAACGGCCATGGAGCGGTGACTATTGGCAGTGAAATGGCGGCTGGGGTACATGACGTGCATGTCACAGAATGTGAATTTCTCCATACGGATCGGGGATTACGTATTAAAACCCGTAGGGGAAGGGGAAAGGCGGCAGTCATCGACAACATTCACTTCGAATACATCCGAATGGAAGGCGTTCTCACACCCTTTGTCGTCAACTCGTTTTACTGGTGTTGTGATCCTGATGGGCACAGTACGTACGTATCCAGTAAAACACCTCTTCCGGTAGATGATAGGACTCCTTCGGTACGGAATCTCGAATTCAACGACATTCGGGCAGAAAACTGTGAGGTTGCGGCGTGTTTCATCTACGGGCTTCCAGAAGCAAAGATTGAGCAGATTTCCATGCGACACATTTCCATTCTTTTCTCAGACGATGCAAAACCCATGTACCCCGCCATGATGGCGGATCTTTCGCCATGCGCAAAAAAAGGGATATTCATCGCAAATGTCAGGGATCTTCTTTTGGAAGATATCAACGTGACCGGTCAGGAAGGTCCAATAATGGAGCTTCAAGGAATCGACCACAAGGAGATGGACACATGCGAACAGCAGTAACGGCGACTCCAACGGTTACAGGAATAAGCTCCCCTTTCGTGTTCCAAGGATCTTTTCGCACAACATTTCCCTTAATCAGACGATGTGGGTTCCGTAATGTGGAACTCCATCTGAGGGATTCCTCCCTCATTGATCAACAGAATCTTCATCAATTACTTGACGAAAATGGGTTGGACGTGAGTTCGATCGGAACAGGAGAAGCATACAGTATAGATCATTTGTCTCTCTCTAACGACGATTCTCAGATTCGAGCATTGGCCGTAGAACGGGTCAAAGGACACATTCTGCACGCAGCGACATACCCGCATGCAGTGGTTATCATCGGATTACTTCGTGGTAATATCCGCGATTGCACGAGCAAAGTTTCTTTCGAACGGCATTTGCTCACAAGCATGGAGCAATGCGTAGAAACGGCGGCCGAACACCAAGTGACGCTAGTCATTGAATTGATTAACCGATACGAAACAGATTATCTCAATACGGTACAAGAAGGGCTGGAATTCCTCAAACGCATTCCTTCTCCGTTCCTGAAACTTCATCTGGACACGTTTCATATGAACATTGAGGAATCCAACATTGAGGACTCGGTCCTACAAGCAGGAAAGGAGATCGGGCATGTACATGTGGCTGATAGCGATCGATGGTATGTGGGACACGGACACTTTCCGTTCATACCATTCATCGATGCACTCGAAAAAACAGGATACACGGAGACACTTAGTCTGGAATGCATCAGCAAGCCCGATCCTTGTATCTGTGCGACGCAATCAGCGCACAACCTTATGGTACTACTGAATAGACTCGGTAAAAATTGACAACCTGCACAAGGAATCATACACTGAAAAAATGGAAGTTCATTGACGATGGGCAAAAAGAAAGACACCAGCCTCCAAACTTACGCATATACATATTTGAAAACAAAGATCCTCAACTGTGAAATCCTACCAGGAGCATGTATCGATGAGAAAAAGATCCTCGAGAAACTCGATGTCGGAAAAACGCCATTCAGGGAGGCGTTGCTACTGTTGCAATCAGAGCATCTCGTTGAAGCAAAGCCACGACACGGGTTGTTTGTATCAAAACTCACAACGCAGGACGTCAGGGAAGTGTTTAGTATACGGAAAATGATTGAACCCATCGTAACGATTGAATACTTGGATCGAATTGATCTCTCTGCATTGATGGAAAATGACACACACCTGAAGCAATTAACTGAACAATCACAAGAAAAAGATATGTTTGCTCTATGCCGGACAGACATGGATTTTCACACTTTTTTCATCAAGAACTCCGGCAACAGCCGATTGATTCGCCTGCTTACATCCATCTTTCAAGATGCATACAGAATCAGTATGTACAATGCGGTACTCAGCGGTACATATGATCAAACGTGGAAAGAAACCTACGTTCAGCACCACCAGATTCTGCAGGCAATCCTTAGGGAAGACAAAAAGGAAATCATCAATACATATACGATGCACCTGAATTATTATATGGTTTCAATCCTTCGAAATCTTGCCGCACTGAAGAAGTAAAACAATCTCATAGAGAGAACAATGTCGGTTTCTGCTCCGCTTCATCGGTCCTGCGGTCGGACGCTTTCTCGACTACAATACAACTTCTTCCGTTGCGTTTGGCACTATACAGTGCTTCATCGGCATATCTGAACATTTCGGAAAACGTAGAAATGCCATCCCATATGATGACGCCGATACTGCAGGAAACTTGTTCGCCTCTCTCGGCAAGGATGCCGATCACCCGTGCTTCGACGTCATCCAGCAGAAGTACCAGATCATGACGCGATAATTTCCGCGCGACAAGAATCATGAATTCGTCGCCGCCGGAACGACCGATGGCGTCCCCCTTGCCGAAACACTCACGGAGTATGGCTCCCACCCGCTCCAGAACGAAATCTCCCGTCTGGTGCCCCCATTGGTCGTTGACCCGTTTGAAATCGTCCAAATCGATCAACACGAACACCTTCTCGGGTTCGTCGCTTTGAGTGGCAAAAGCTTTGGTCATCAGATCCACGATGGTCGCCCGATTGTACAATCCCGTCAATTGGTCCATCGTGGAAAGCCGCTTGTATTGGTTTTTGGCAATCCCTTCCCTCACCCGGAAATTCGTGATGGTAAACGCGACAAGGATGCCGAACAAAAGACCGATCAACCCGGAAAACAGATCAATTTGAGCGTTTCGGAATGGTTTTACATGCATTTCAAGAAATGCATACAGAATATATAGGCCGGAAAGCAAGGAAACATGCAGGAACAATGGCAAAATGAACATTGCAGGTGCTATGACGAGAAGCGGAGCCATAAACGTGGAAATGCTTTTAGGATAGGGAAACACATCGATCATCATGCAACAACCAATCACCACCACTTCAAAAACAAGGCAGCATCCCATTACCGCCCTGGGTTTCATGGAAATCTTCTCCAGAAAAAAATGGGAACAGAGTGCCATTGCGCCGGAGAGGATGAGAAAAAGCCAATACAAGCCGCTGATTCTCCAGCCCGTTATCAAAAACGGCGTGATGAGAAGGAGAATGAGGTTCAGGCAAAACACCACAACCGAAAGCATT
The DNA here is from genome assembly GCA_041670725.1 of Sphaerochaetaceae bacterium. Taxonomy (GTDB): domain Bacteria; phylum Spirochaetota; class Spirochaetia; order Sphaerochaetales; family Sphaerochaetaceae; genus RUG023. The sequence continues at coordinate 1,663 of JBAXYP010000008.1, read as the reverse complement.
CGCAACAATTCCAAGTTTTTGTGGGCGATTTCCTCACGAGCTTCAAAAAAATACGTTTTTCTCATTGCCCGGAAAGTTCGTATCTGCGCGAACAACCAGCTCATTGTCATTTCCGCACTCCCATGGCATCGACCAGCGTCCGATACAAGAGAGCCGGTTCAAATGGCTTCGTGACATATCCATCCATTCCCGCAGCACGGCATGCGTTTCTCCCTTCATCAATCCCATCCGCAGTCAAGGCAATGATCGGCACCGCAGCATCGGGTCGATCCATGGCACGAATCGCTTTCGTCGCCTCAATGCCGTCCATCACCGGCATCCGCACATCCATCAAGACGACACGGAAATACCCGACCGGCCTCTCCCCAAATATGCTGACCGCCTCCGCCCCATCCTTTGCTTGCTCGACAATCATCCCGGCCTTTGACAACAACCGCATTGCGATCTCCGCGTTAAGTGGATGATCCTCGGCAAGCAAAACGCGCTTACCCGAAAGAACGGCATAATCCACTTCCGTCCCGGATTCTCGCGCATCCGTTGATTCTTTGTTCCATACCATAGGGAACGAAAGATATACGATCGTCCCCTTGTCCAACACGCTCTCCAGTCTGATCGTTCCCCCCATCAAATCCACAAGGTTTTTTACAATGGCAAGCCCTAATCCGGTACCGGGGATGGAACGGTTTTCGCCGATCCGTTCCTGAGTGAACGGTTCAAAAGCCCGCTTTTGGAATTCGGCGGTCATGCCGCATCCTGTATCCCGTACAACGAAGTCGAGCCATCCGCGCCTCTTTTCGCGGGAACGACACGCCATTTCCAATGTGACGGTACCGCCTGACGGCGTGAATTTTACCGCGTTTCCCAACACATTGATGAAAATCTGTATGAAACGAAGATCATCGACGGTGATCTCCGTACATATATCCCCTTTTGCGACAGTAATGAACAGGATATGTTTTTGAGCGCATTGGGGATTGATGATCGCATCCAACGATTCCAGAAAATGAGTGAGCGTCAGAGTCTGCGGATGTAACTCGATCCGCGCCGTCTCGATCCGCGACATGTCAAGCACATCGTTGATGAGTCCGAGAAGATAGGTGCAGGATTCATGAATTTTTCGGAAACTGTCCTTGTCCCGTTCGTTGGTGGATTGCTCGAGTCCCAAACGCGCAAGTCCGACGATGGCGCTCAGAGGAGTACGCATTTCATGACTCATGCGCGAAAGGAATTCACTCTTGGCGTTGTTCGCTTTTTCCGTTTCGGAAAGCGCTTGCCGCAACCGTTCCTGTTGTTCCGCCTCCTTTCTGACAATCTCCGTAACATCTTGATACAAGCATCCGATCTTCATCAGAGAATCATCCAAATAAAAAAACGTCAGGCGTATTCTCGTGCCGTCGTTCTTCTCGACGTTGATCTGATACGTCTGTTTCCCATCCAACTCAAGGCGAAGCCGATCAAGATTCGTAGCCTCGCGCAATTCTTTCATCCCTCCGGACACATCCGTATCGTCCTCGAAGCAGGTCTTCTCCTCTCCAAAAAGCGGCTTGTTGTTTTTGAGAACCAATTTCCGGTAAAATCCTGTCTTCGCATTGATTACGTAGAGATTTTTGTAATTCAGCAGGGAAACCGCTTTGAACAGCAAATCGCCTTCAACATCGTCGTC